>JBEDKT010000161.1:0-4606 GCA_041172025.1 Bacteroidota bacterium | reverse complement strand
CTTTTAATGGTATTATTTAACTGTGCATACATTTCTCCGTCGTTCATTATTTTAGCAGCAGTACCATTGCCAGAGTTTATTTTTTTAATTGCAATACTTAACTCGCCTACAGCTTCTTTAATGTGCTGAATTGTTGTATACAAGTCGGCATCTTTAATTGCTTTTGTAGTACTGTCGAGGTTGTTAATGATAGAAGTAATTTTCTCGTTGTTGTTACTGATATTTTTGGTAATACTATTAACGTTGTCAAAGGATTTAGCAATTGATCCATTTTGTTTTTCCAACATAACTTCAATAGAAGCAATTGAACTATTTAACTTTTCAGTGGTCTGGGCTAAATTAGCTAGTATGGTTTTAAAATTGTCCTTATTCTGTTCGTTTAAAACGGTATTTAAATTACTTAATACTGTTTCAAGGGAAGTAATGGCCTGATTCGTTTTTTTACCCAAAGGAGAAAGTGTATTCATAATGTCTCCAAGTAAACTTGCTGCTGGGGCAGTATGAATAGTGTCGCCTGACTTAAAAAATGCAGTGGTGTCGCCAAGTACTATATTAATGCTATTCGTACCAAGCGGGTTCTCCTGAATTGTAGCAATTGAATTCATTGGAATTTTATATGGCTCATTTAATTTTATGGCCACTAAAATTTCTGTTAAATGTTGGTTTGTGTTTTCTATTTCAAAAACAGCACCTACTTGAAAACCGTTTATATAAACTGGATTTGAAACAATTAAGCCTTTAGTGTCGGCGTATTTTGCGTATAAAAAATTCCCTGATTTAAGAATTGTCTTACCTCTTAAAAAATTAAAACCTAATATTATTAAAGTAATGGCAATTATGGTAAGTGCACCTACTTTAGTTTCATTGGATACTTTCATCTTTATAATAATGCTGCTAAGCTGTAAAATTAACTAAAAAAGGGTTAATTAGCTTACTTGCTGTTCGCGTTCGACTTAATTTGATTTTCCAGTGAGTTTTTGTACCTGAGCACAGCAGTAGTAATAACTTGGCATATTTCGGCTTGTCCTTCTTCGCTATTTAAGTAAGCTTCGTCTTCAGGATTAGAAATAAATCCAGTTTCCACAAGCACAGCAGGCATTGCCACCGCTTGTAAAACCCAGATACCTTTAGGCCTTTGTTTTGCTTCTCTGCTAATTCTACCCGCTCTTTGAAACTCTTCCTCAATTGTTAGCGCAAGGCTAGCTGCACGTTGAAAATATTGTTTAGTTAATAAACTAGCCATCATGGACCTTGTAGGGTCTGCAGCATTATTCGCTTCTAGTTCTTTAATTTGTCTTATTGAAATAGAATCCAATTTTTCAATTTCATCATTCACCATTTCATTGGCTGCTTCCTTTTTCTCATCTGATTTCCCTACGCCATATATGAAAGTCTCTGTACCCCTTGCAGTACTTGCAGTGTAAGTTGTTTTATATATAGGCACTTTTCTGGTTACCTTCTTCTTTTTACCTTTCTTCTTTACCGTATAGGTTTTATTTTGATACCCTACAATTTCTCTGTTTTTAGAAGGGGCAGCAGAATTGGTATGAATACACACGAATAAATCACCTTTGGCCGAATTGGCAATTTTTGCTTTCTCTACAACGGAATTGAACACATCGGTAGTCCTGGTCATGACCAATTCAACATCAGGCATGGCCTGGCGGAAATATTCTTCTAATTTTAAAGAAATAGCAAGGGAAATGCCAGCTTCTGTTGAAAATTCTCCTCTTGCTCCAGGGTCAGTGCCTCCATGTCCAGGATCAATTACGATACGTTTAATGGTTTTATTTTGGCTTTGGGCATAGCTATGGGTGGAAAAACTTGAAAAAAAGGCCAATAGGCCTAAAGTAAATGCTAAAATCAGTCTATTTTGCTTCATAATCAGTTCCTTAATGCTGTTTTACTATATTTTTGCACCAGTGATATATACAGGATACAAAAATAACGTAAAATATAGGCCATCTATTGTTATTGGTCGAATTTTACTAATATTAACAATAGTTTTATTGACCTCAGTTACCTGTGAGGCGCAGGTTAAAGCACGTCCAGTAGTGGGTGCAGATACGATTACCCTAAAAAAGGATACAAATTTAATTAAAAAGGATTCCATCTTAACACCGGACTCAACGGGTGTGCGTTCCTTTAAAATATCAAAAGACAGCATTGACGCTCCTGTGTCCTATAACGCTGCCGATTCGGGGGTTATGATAATGTCTACCAAAGAATTCTTTTTATATGGCGACGCCAAGACGGTTTATAAAACTTCTGAATTAGAGGCTGCAAACATAGTTTACGACCAAACAAGTCAAAATATTAGGGCTTATGGTGCAAAGGATACTTCGGGAAATCCAATGAGTAACCCAAAGTTTAAAGAAGGTACCATGACTTCGGTTAATGATTCTATTTACTTTAATATGAAGTCAGGAAAGGGTTTAACCAAGAATACGAATTTCCAACAAGGCGAAATTTTCGTGAATGCAGCCACCATGAAAAAAGTAAGTAAAGATGATGCTTATGCTTGGAAGGCAAGGTTTACTACTTGTAATTTGGATGAACCACATTTTGCATTTAGAACAAATAAGTTAAAAATTGTCATGGATAAGTTGGGTGTTTCTGGACCAGCATTTCCAGAATTCGAGGGGGTGCCAATTCCTGTCGGGATTCCATTTGGTATATTCCCATTAACAAGAGGAAGGCATTCTGGTTTAATGGCACCAGCATTTTCGTCAAGTGAAGATTTTGGATTAGGATTTGAAGGACTAGGGTATTATAAAATTTTAAGTGACAATGTAGACGCAACGGTTAGGTCAAATATTTATTCTTATGGTGGCTGGAGTTTGAACCTTAATACTAAATATATAATGCGTTACAAATACTTAGGTAATTTTAATCTGAGTTTGCAAAATTCAAAAATCTTAAACAGGAATACAGCCATAGCTACAGAATTTACCGGTGGCAGGACTTTCATGATTAATTGGAGTCACAATATGGACTCGAGAGCATTGCCAGGAACTACATTTTCGGCAAATGTAAATTTTGGAAGTACTAAATTCAATAAATACTTATTGAATAATCCTTTCCAAAATTATCAGAATCAAATTAGTTCTTCTATTAGTTATGGGAAGTCATGGGACAATAAATATAATTTGTCGGTAAATTTAAATCATAGCCAAAATAATAACTTGGGCTTAGTGAACCTTAATTTACCTAATATCAATTTCAATGCTGTTACTATTTATCCATTCCAAAAACAAGATAGGATAGGCGCCGGAAAATGGTATGAGAAACTAGGTGTGGGTTATAATGGAAGCTTTCAAAATAGGTTAGCGTATTATGATTCTGCATTTAGTATGCAAAAATTATTAGACACCATGCAATGGGGTGCGTCACATAGTATTCCTATTAGCCTTTCTCTGCCTGCTTTAGGCCCCATTACCATAAGTCCAGCTATATCATTTGAAGAACAATGGTATGGTCAGCAAAATACAAAAACATGGAACGCAGCTACCAATAAAGTAGATACGACTATTGCACGTGGATTTTTTCGCGCACCTCATGTCACTTTTGGTATAGGAACTGCAACTAGGATTTTCGGTACTTATAAGTTCAAAGGCGATTACGTTAAAGCAATTAGACATGAAATTAGGCCCACAATTTCAATGAATTATACACCCGATTTAGCATCTTCCTATTATTACACATCCCAAATTGATAGTACTGGAAGAAAGTATCGGTTTTCTAAATTTGATGGTACAGGAATGGGTGGTGGTTTTACAGAAGGCACTTTTGGTGGAATGGCTTTTGGAATTGACAATTTATTAGAAATGAAAGTAAAAGATAAGGCCGATACAAGTGCCGAAGCTTTTAAAAAGATAAAATTAGTTGAAGGGTTTGGGTTTAATTCAAATTTTAATTTCCTAGCAGATAGTTTCCAATTAGGTAATTTTAATTTTTATGCGCGTACTACTTTGTTTGATAAAATGAATGTTACTTCTTCTTTTTCATTAGATCCTTATGCTACAGACAAGCAGGGGTTTAGAGTGAATAAATTAGATATTGACCCTAGTAAACTAAAATTTGGAAATATTACTAATGGGGGGATTTCTTTTTCGACTTCTTTTAAAAGCAAATCTAAAAGCAATAAGGAAGGTAAGAAAACTGAAATTCCCATTGACCCATTCATGACAGCCGACGAACAACAAAGGCAATTACAATACGCAAAAGCTAATCCTGCAGAATTTACCGATTTTGATATTCCATGGACATTAACAGTTTCTTATTCTTTTCAATTTTCTAGACTCATGAAACCCGACTATTCAGGTTTTACATTACAGACTTTTTCGAGTATGAATTTTAATGGAGATTTTAGTTTAACTCCTAAATGGAAAATTGGTGGTACTGGTTATATTGATGTTGCAAAAGGCAGTATCCAGCAGATGAGTATGTTTGTGACCAGGGAAATGCACTGCTGGCAGTTAGCCATTAATATTACTCCTATAGGCTTGTACAAATCATTCAGTATTACGGTAAACCCTAAGTCGGGTATTTTACGTGACTTGAAAATAAACCGAAGCCGTACTTTCTCTTCTTCGAGTTACTAATA
>JBEDKT010000160.1:0-3038 GCA_041172025.1 Bacteroidota bacterium | reverse complement strand
CTTCCCTACCCGTTTCAACTGAGGCACCAGGGACTAAGAAAAACTTGTTAGCTGTTTTACAGCAAAAATACGGAAGCCAATATGACATTGAAGAAGTAAAAGAATCACTTCCTTTGTCAATGGAATTACTGAGAAAATGCTGGGATGAGTATGCGCTTTACTTAGAATCTATAGCAAAACATGCTTCATTTGGCACTTTTAAAATTGCTCATTTGACCATCGAAGACGAAACTCATTTTACAGTAACAGTAAACGCGTTAACTGCACAAAAATTTGTAGAACAAGAGCGCATGAACTTCCTAGAAAAAATATGGGATGCTTTTCAAAATCGCGCTTTACAATTTAGCATTCTTGTTGACGCGGGAGAGAAGGAAGATGTTCCATTGCATATGCGTTTAAACAGCAAGCAAAAATATGAACGCATTGCCGAGCAATATCCAATGGTAGCGGCACTTAAAAGCAGGTTGAACTTGGAAATATATTTTTAGCTATTATAATTTAGCTTTTGTATAGCCTTTTTGTTTCAAAAATTGAAACACTTTTTGGCGGTGATCCCCTTGAATAATAATTTCACCCTCCTTTACCGAACCACCAGTACCGCAGTGATTTTTGAGTGCCTTACCCAAAATATTCATGTCGTCCTCACTACCCACGAATCCATAAACAATCGTAACCGTTTTGCCTGCGCGATGCTTCGTTTCTAAAATCACACGCAAAGGCTGGTCGGCAATATTCAGGGTTTCGATAATTTCCGGATTATTGTCAGGAGCTGTATAATTGGGGTCGGTACTATACACCAAAGGGGAACTACTAATAGATTTATTTTTTTTGCTCATTATTACCCTGTTTTTAGCATGCAAATTAACATGCGCAATTTAACTTACTCTAACGCTTACGATGTGAAGTGTTTTTTTCTCTACTTGTAATAATAAGGTGAGGCTGTATTTATTTTGTCCCGAAAGTAATTTCCCAGTAACATAAATTGTATTGCCTACTTTTCTTTCTGCATTCTTCTCGAAACCCACAATGTTTTTTGTATTAAAAAAAGATTGCAATTGTTGATTAGCATCCTTCGCCGTCATTTGTCGTTGATTCACCATGTCAAGTAGCGTAACTTCTACTTCTTCATCCCAAAAGGGTAATAAATTGCTAAAATTTGCGGTTTGTAAAGTTTGTACGATTACATCCACCTCGTTTTGCGCATTTGCTGCAACCGTAACAAACGAAAACATTATGAACAGCAGTATTTGTCGGATCTTGACCATTGTTAAAGATTAGAATAGCTTAAATTTGCAAAGTGCCTGGTTTTTAGAAACTTTGTGGTACAAATTAATAAAACAAAGTTACGACTTTCAAAAGATAAGAATATGTCAAAAAAAGTGATTTTAGTGATAATGGACGGGTGGGGCTTAGGTCAGGTTCCAAAAGCAGATGCTATCCAGCAAGCCAATGTGCCATTTGTGCATAGTTTATATAACAAATACCCCCATTCTACTTTAATTACCTGTGGGGAAGAAGTGGGCTTGCCTGAGGGGCAAATGGGCAATAGCGAAGTGGGCCATTTAAATATTGGCGCAGGACGTATTGTATACCAAGAACTTCAACGAATTAATGTTGCCGTTAGAGATGGCGAATTGGCTAAAAACAAAATTTTACTTGCAAGTATTCAATATGCAAAAGACAATAACAAGCCACTTCATTTATTAGGCTTGGTTAGTGATGGTGGCGTACATGCGCATACCACACATTTAAAAGCAATTTGTGATATTTGTAAGGAACAAGGTTTAACCAATGTATTCATTCATGCTTTTACCGACGGCAGGGATACTGACCCTAAAAGCGGTTTGGGATTTGTAGAAAATGTAGAAAACCATTTGAAAAATTCAGTTGGTAAAATTGCTACCGTTAGCGGACGCTATTATGCAATGGACAGGGATAAGCGATGGGAAAGGGTGAAACTTGCTTATGACGCACTTGTGCATGCCGTTGGCCCAACTGCCAGTTCTGCACTAGCTGCAATTAAAGCCAACTACGATAATAACATCACAGATGAATTTATCAAACCAACCATTCTTTTAGAAAACGGTGCTCCAATTGCAACTATTAAAGCGGATGACGCTGTATTGTGTTTTAATTTCAGAACAGACCGTTGTAGAGAAATAACAGAAGTATTAACACAGCAAGATTTTCATGAGTTTAACATGAATAAATTAGCGTTGCATTATACTACTATTACCAAATACGACGAGACATTTAAAAATGTAAACGTAATTTTCGAAAACGATAACTTAATAAATACATTAGGTGAAGTATTAGCTGCCAATCATAAAAAGCAAATTCGAATTGCGGAGACAGAAAAATACCCACATGTAACCTTCTTTTTTAGTGGCGGGCGCGAAGTGCCATTCGACGGAGAATCACGCATCATGGCGCCTTCCCCAAAAGTAGCCACTTACGATTTGCAACCAGAAATGAGTGCAAAGGAATTAACTGATAAATTATTGCCAGAAATAAAAGCGGGCAATCCCGACTTCGTTTGCTTGAATTACGCAAACGCTGATATGGTAGGCCATACAGGTATATTTAGCGCTGTTGTAAAAGCAGTAGAAACCGTAGACGGATGTGTTGAACAAATTGTAACTGCTGGATTGAATAATGGCTACACGATATTTTTAACCGCCGACCATGGCAATGCCGATTTCATGTTTAATGAAGACGGCAGTCCCAATACAGCACATACAACCAACCCGGTTCCCTTTTTTATTATTGACAAGGACTGGAAAGGCAATATTAAACCTGGAAAGCTAGGAGATATCGCACCAACTATCTTAACCATGATGGGGATAGGAATTCCAAAGGAAATGACTGGAAATGTGTTAATTTAACAGTAGTATATTTCATATAATTAAATAAGAAATCATGATAAAGAAAATTTTAATTGTACTTGCACTCGTATTTGTAGTGATGCAATTTATTCGTCCAGCGCAAAATTTATCCGCAAACACAGCTAAGGATATTAGCACTTTATACCCAATGCC
>JBEDKT010000159.1:0-4441 GCA_041172025.1 Bacteroidota bacterium | reverse complement strand
CCATATTCCCTTGCATTCCTACAATATTCAGGTTCAATACGTCTTCAATACTTGTTTTATCGTCGTCTTTTAATTGTAAACGGATAGGCACCTGACTAAAGGAACTTGGTTGACTTAAATTACCAGCAACCATTCCAGACAATGCTCCATTGACAAGTGCTGAAACTTGCGCCGTTACAACTCCATACCTCATTGCTTTTTCTTTATCCACCTTAATGATATATTCTTTTTCATCATCTTCAACCATCCAGTCTACGTCAACAACGTCCTGTGTGTTATTAAAAATGCGTTTTACTTGTCTACCAATAGCTATTTGTTCCTCATAATTTGGTCCATAAATTTCAGCAACCAATGTCGAAAGTACGGGAGGGCCAGGAGGCAATTCAACAATTTTAACATTAGCATTATATTGAGCTCCGATTTTTATAATTGCAGCGCGCATCGATTTTGCAATATCGTGACTTTGAATACTTCTTTCCGTTTTATCAACAAGGTTTACCTGAATATCAGCGACATTTTCACCTCTTCGTAAATCATAATGCCTAACCAAACCATTAAAACTGATAGGTCCTGCAGTGCCAATATAGGTTTGGTAATTTCTTACCATTGTTTGCTTAGCTATATAAGAAGCAATATCGGCAGTAACAGCTTGCGTTTTCTCCAAAGTTGTACCTTCTGGCATATCAATCACCACTTGAAATTCATTTTTATTGTCAAATGGCAACATTTTAACAGCAACCGATTTTGTATAAAATAAAACCATTGAAGCTAATAAAACAATAAAAGTACCCATCACAAAAGCCCACCTTTTCCAACGTGTTTCTAACATTGGATTAATAAATGATTTATAAATTTTATAAATTCCTGTTTCTTCTAAAATTGTTCCGTGGTTATCGTCATGACTAACTCCTTTTTTCTCCTTCTCTCTTAAGAATATATAACCCAAGTAAGGTGTAAGTGTAAGTGCCACAATTAAAGAAAGTAACATTGCAATAGATGCTCCAATTGGCATAGGGCTCATATAAGGCCCCATTAAGCCAGAAACAAATGCCATGGGTAATACGGCAGCGACAACAGTGAATGTGGCTAATATAGTTGGATTTCCCACTTCATTAATTGCATAAATAGCTGCTTGTAAAGGCGGCAATTTTCTCATTTTAAAATGCCTATGCATATTTTCGGCAATAATGATAGAATCATCCACAACAATACCCGTAATAAAAACTAAAGCGAATAGTGTAATTCTGTTTAATGTATAGTCTAAGAAATAATAACTAAATAAGGTTAATGCAAAGGTTACAGGCACCGATAAAAACACAACCAAGCCTCCTCTCCAACCCATAGCTAGCATAACAAATAAGGTAACAACTACTATTGCTATAAATAAGTGGAACAATAATTCTCCCACTTTATGTGCAGCTGATTCTCCATAATTTCTGGTAGAAGATACTTGTACATCAGCAGGTATTAAATCCTTTTTAAGTAATTCAATTTTATTAATAATCTCATCAGACAAATGCATTGCATCTGCACCTTGTTTTTTTGCTATGGCAATAGTTACCGCCGGATAAGCTGCTTTATATTTAGCCCCTAAGGTATCGGCCTTCCCATATCCAAAGAATACATATTGTGCAGCTGTTACAGGTGCTTCTTCAATAACTGCAATTTGTTTTAAATATACAGGCAAGCCTGCATTCATACCAACAACAAGTGAAGCAACGTCATCGGCTGAGTTTAAGAAATTTCCCGTTTGAACAGAAAAACTTGTATCGTTTTGTAATATCGAACCACTTGCTAATTCACTGTTACTGGCTTGTATTGCTTTTGTAATAGACAAGAAATCAACCTTATTCGAAGCCATTTTTGACTTATCTAAAACCACTTTTACTTCTTTACTTCTACCTCCTAAAATATTAATATCCGAAACATTAGGAATTTTTTTCACTTCATTAGCAACCTCTTGTGCTAATAATTTAAGCCTATGGTCGTCGTAATTTTCACCCCATAAAGCAAATGACAATACCGGTACGTCATCAATAGCCCTGGTTTTAATTAAAGGCATAGTGGTACCCTGAGGCATCTTATCCATATTCTTTAATAACTCACTATATAACTTAACCATTGATTTTTCAACATCCTCGCCAACATAAAATTGTGCAATAAGCATCACTTGCCCTTTCATTGAAGTAGAATAAACATATTCTACCCCCTTTATGTTGGAAATTATTTTTTCCATTGGGGCAGCAACTTTTGTTTCAACGTCTTTTGCTGAAGCACCAGGGTATCCCAAAAAGATATCCGCCATAGGTACTTTAATTTGAGGCTCTTCTTCGCGGGGCATTAGCATGGTGCTATACCCGCCAATTAGCAAAAACACTACCATTAGTAAAATGGTGAGCTTTGATTGTAAAAAACCTTTTGCTATATTACCTGATAATCCTTTTTCCATTAATTATGTTTTACTTATGCTAATTATAAATTACTTAATACTCACCGGCGCACCATTGTACAACAATGTTTCTGCACTTAATATAAAAGACTCATTCTTGTTAAGTCCCGAAAGTACTTCCACTTTATCGCCTTCCTTCTTTCCTACTCTAATCCAACGTAATAATGCAGTATTTTGAGACCCAATTGTGTATACCCCAACTAATTGGTCACGATACACAAGTGCTGCTACAGGAACAAATACTGTATTTGAACTAGTATCGTTTTTTGATATAGTAGTAGCCTCTTTTGTAACAAGTTTTATATTCACATACATTCCCGCAAATAATTTTTTTGTTTCGTTTGAAGGAATGGAAGCTTTAATTATGTATTGCCCCCCTGTAAACTGTGAGGATGGATTAATTTGAATTATTTTTCCTTTAAACTGTTTTTTTGCTGCAGTAACTTCCATATTAGCAATGTCACCAATTTTAATGGCAGCAATTTGATTCTCAGGAACCATAGCGGTCACTTGTAGGCTACCACCTTGTTCAATAGTAACTATAGGCATACCAGGGTTTGCTAAACTACCTTCCTCTGCTAATTTCTGTGTAACAACACCAGAAAATGGAGCAACCACATTTGTATAAGTTAGCTGTGCATTTACTTCGTTCTGCATTGACTTAGCCGCATCAACATTGGCTTTTGCGGACTGATATTGTAAAGTAATTTGTTCTAGTTCTTTTGCTGATGCGCTATTTTGCTTATATAAAGTATTATAACGTTCATAGTCTTTTTGTGCAACATGCAAAGCAGCTTCTGCCTGACTTAGCATGGCAGCAGTTTGACCCTTTTTAGCAAGTATGTCTGCATTGTTAACTGAGAACAATAATTGACCAGCTTTTACCTGATCCCCTGTTTTCACATATATTTTGGTAATATAACCCATAATACGCGTGGCAATATTGGTTGAATGTGCGGCTTCCACTTGTCCTGTAACATTAATATCTCCGCCTGTGTATTGTTTAGCAAAAGATCCTAATGTAACATTAATAGGTTTCTCGGTGGTTAATGTAGTTTCGGGGTTCGAGTTAGAGCAGGATTGAAAAGAAAATGCTGCTAAAGTAAAAACAGAAATGAAAAGCGATTTTTTATAATTCATAGTAATATATTTTAAATTAATTTATTTAGAGGTTAAAAAGTCAAGGTAATTAATTGCACTATTTTGTTCTAGTGTTGCTTGTGCTAAAAGTAATTTTTGTTGCGAAACTTGTGTTTGAGACATTAATATATCATTTGTACTCACTAGGCCTTGCGTGTACCTGTTCTGTAAAATTCTTAGTGCCTCTTCAGCTTGACTTACTGCTAGTTTTTGTTGCTTAATTTTATACGTAGCGTCTTCAATAGTGCGTTTAGTTTTTCTTATTTCTGCAGTTCCATTTTCTAACTGACTATTTAGTTGTTCTTGTACTTTTTGTTTTTCGAATTTCTGTGTAGTTGCCTTACTCTTTATTTGATTCCCTTTAAAAATATCCCATGAAAATTGGATGCCTGCCATATAGGAACTTGCACCTGAAAATGACATAGACTTATCGTTCAATTGGTAATTACCAAAAGCATTTAGCTTTGGCAACCAGGCCATTTTTGTACCCTTTATGGCAAAATCGTAAGTAGTTAACGCTGCGGCCATTGCCCTAATATCCGACCTTCCTAAGGACACTGAATCAGAACTTGCTTTTTGTTGACTTAAGGTATAAGGCATTACTTTAAATACTATGCCTTTAGGTGTATTCATTAATACACTTAATTGGTCAGATACATTTTCTATTTGCGAACTGGCTTGTTGATGCTGAACCTCGGCTAATTTTACTTGCACTTCCACATTTAGCAAATCGGATTTTTGCATTAGCCCTTGATTAAACCTGTCATTCGTTAATTTATAGATAGCAGTAACCGTATTTAAGGCTTCTGTAGTTACTTGTTTATATTGATAAGAAAATTCAAGGTATAAATA
>JBEDKT010000158.1:0-10492 GCA_041172025.1 Bacteroidota bacterium | reverse complement strand
CTTGTAAACTATCATGGATAAATAATTCCTTTTTAATTTTATGCACCCTTTCAATATTGGTTGCTTGTTTGCGTTTTTCTGCTTTTAGCATTTTCTTTTCAAGCTCCCCTAATTTCTTAAGTGATTGAACTGACAAATTCAAAGTATGTTCCCCTAAAGTAGGATCCACTTTTATTACATGTGTTTGTATTTCCGTATATAGTGCAGTCAGTTTTCCCTGATAATGGGCTAATGAAAGGTTTTCCTGCGCATGACTTTTTACCAGCTTCACCTCCAATTCAAGTAACGGCTTGAATAAGTCGGCATGGTTAAACCCTAATGCCGTCCACTGCTCCCAAATTTTTTCCTTGATAAATAAAAATGAATTTCGTAATTGCAATACAGGGTAATGCACTCCAGCTTCCTTAAATACATTTTTTAATTCAAGCCAATAGGCTAACTCACCCCCACCACCAATAAATACAATACCAGGTAAAATTGTTTCTTGGTATACCCCTCTTAAAATAACATTGGGACTAAACCTTTCCGGATGCGCATGTAATTCGGCTATAATTTCAGCCTGCGTAAATTCAAGTTCAGTATCAACAATCTTATAAATAGTATTAACCAATTCTATCCTTGCACGAAGGTTATCCTTTAAATAAAATAAGTTCAACAACCTGCCTTCTGTTTGAACGTGGTAGGTTGCTGCTAATTGAGTAATAGCAGGTTGTAAAGCTTTTTGAGAAAATTGAGCCAATAATTCCTTTTCCATCACAGGAATAAACTGCGTTTTTAGTTTAATATCGTCGGGCTGCAAAACTACTAACCCATATTTTCCAAAATAGTCATTTACTAAACTAAGCGTGGCTTGGTTAATTGTCGCCCCCTTTGTGTAGGCTTTCTTTAAACTTTCAAGTGCTTCTCCCCCATGTGTTTTCACACTCCAAAATCCTTCAAAATTTTTTATTAACCCTAATAAGGCGTCGTCCACTTTCATACGACCAATAGCCCCAGTTTGTTTTGTGATCCATTTATGTTTTGCACCGTCTAAATAAAAACTGCCCACTTCGTCAATATCCGCATCCTCGGAACCCATATAATAAACAGGGATAAAATTATGCTGCGGGAACTGCTTTTTTAAATCGGCAGCTAATTCAATTGCGTGAATAATTTTATAAAAAAAATAAAGTGGCCCTGTAAAAATATTTGGCTGGTGCGCCGTTGTTACCACAAAAGTGTTTTCTTGTAATAATAATTCCACGTTGGCATGCACCGCCTCAATAGGCGTTACATTTAAATATTGCTCCTTTAATACACTTACCAAAACATTTCTATCCACTGGAAAATTGGCACGCTGTTCTATTGCCTTTGCTATGCCTTCTAAATTGGGCGCATAGTTTGCGAAGGCTAAGGCCGATGGCTTAGCTTCGATATAATCATTCACTAATTTTGAAAACAATCCAGTAGAATGATAAGGTATTTGGGTAGCGTTAAATTTCATTATCTATCATATCTTTCAGGATCATAAAAACTTATGTCAATGCTTGTAGGTTTTTCGTCAATAATTTCTGCAACAAGTTTCCCTGTACCAGCACCTAAACTCATCCCTACCATTGAATGTCCTGTTGCCATAATTAAATTACTCCATTTTTTTGTCCTACCAAGATAAGGTAATCCGTCGGCAGAACAAGGACGGTATCCGTACCAAACTTTGTCCATTGTAGGCACAGGAATGTCAAATTCAGGGTAATACCTTTTAACCGCTTTTAAGATACCAACTACCCTATTCATTTTTGGCGGTTCAGTGGTAGTGGTTAATTCCATTGTGCCCCCAAAGCGCATTTTATTACCATCCATTGGTGTGATAGCCACCCTGCCTTCAATAAATACCGCAGGATAGTTTGTCCTATAAGGAGTGTCTTCTAAGGTAATTGAATAGCCCCTTCCTGGCATTAATGGTAAGTTTATATTCAACTTCTCGGCCAACTCCCTGCTCCAGGAACCAGTTGCCATTACAACAGCATCGGTATTGTATTTGTTGGTAGCGGTTAGGACCGCATTTATTTTACCATTACTTTTCTCGAAATTCACCACTTGTTCATTTGTAACAAATTTCACCCCCTTAGTTTTAAGGTCGGCTAATAGTTGCTGCATCACTTTATTTGGATACACATGTCCGTCACATGCAAAATAAATAGCCCCCATTGCATTCATTTTATGGTTGGGTTCCATTGCAAACAACTCCTGTTGATTTAATAACTTAGTATCGGTAAGGCCTAATTCATGTGCACGATGCACTAAGTGCGCGGCATGGTCGGCTGATTTTTGTGTTTGGAAAATCTCTAGTAACCCTTTGTGCTCGTATGCAAACTTAAACTGCGGCAAAGTTTCCCAGTGCTTGTATTGCTTTTCACTTAAGTAAGCAAAATCTCGTAATGGGATTGCTGCCCTTTCCACATTCTCAGGGGTGGCCGCTTTCATAAAAGCAAGTCCCCACTTTATTAAACTTAAACTAAGCCTTGGTTTTACATAAAAAGGACTTTCGGGATTTAGCATCCACTTTAAACCCTGCTGCACAATACCTGGTGTTGCTAATGGTGTAAAGTGACTAGGGCAAATATAGCCGGCGTTACCATAGGAGCAATTGTTTGAAATATCGGTTTGGTCGATAACGGTAACAGAATGACCAGCTTCCTGTAAAGAATAAGCGCTGCTTAACCCTACTATACCCCCTCCAATAACTACTATTTCCATTTGCCTAATTGAATTGCAAATTTCGTGAAAAATGTAATGCAAAACCTAATTAATTATGCACTAAAATGCCTGAATAACAACCGATTATTACACAAAGTAGCTAGCTTGATGCAAAATGAATATATTTGGATACGCGTTTGTTTAAAGCATTAAATTCTTATATATGGAAACTTATGGCAAGATTTTGTTGATTGCTATGCCTGCATTTTTATTATTGGTATTATTTGAAAAATGGTATGGTTGGAAGAAAGGATTTGAGACTGTTCGTACACTAGATATGATTTCTAGTTTAAGTTCGGGTATCACTAATTCAACTAAAGACGTTTTAGGTATTAGTATAGCCATAATTAGTTATGGATGGCTTGTAAACCATTTGGCAGTAGTCCATATTCAAGCAAGTTGGCTATTGTATTTTATTGCCTTTATTGCGCTTGATTTTGCAGGTTATTGGGTGCACCGTTTAGCACATACTTATAATTTTTTCTGGAACAATCATATTGTGCACCATAGTAGTGAAGAATATAATTTAGCCTGTGCGTTAAGACAAAGCATTTCGGTAATTTTTAGAATTTATACCTTACTGTTAATACCTGCAGCATTATTAGGCGTACCTGAAAAGGTAATTGCAATTGTTGCACCACTTCATTTATTTGCACAATTTTGGTACCATACTAGGCATATTGGGAGAATGGGCTTTTTAGAATACATAATTGTTACCCCTTCACATCACCGCGTACACCATGCAATAAACCCGATTTATTTAGACAAGAATTTTAGCCAAGTATTAATTATATGGGATAGGCTTTTTGGCACTTTCCAGGAAGAACGTGCCGATACACCAGCTGTGTATGGCATAACAAGGCCAGTAAGCACATGGAACCCAATTAAGATAAACTTTATGCACTTGTGGTTATTAATTAAAGACGCTTGGCGTACAAAAAGTGTAAAAGACAAATTTCGTATTTGGCTTATGCCTTTGGGCTGGCGTCCCGCTGATGTTGCAGACAAATACCCTGTAGATAAAATTGCTGACGTATACAATTTTGAAAAGTATAACACACCTGCTTCAAAAGGCAAGCAAGTATATTTATGGATACAACTATTTTGTATGCTGCTTTTAGTAAGTTACCTATTTGGTAATGTAGCAAGCATTGGACATAGCAATATATTTTATTACGGTGCCTTTATTTTTATTCAAGTGTACGCATTAACCGAATTCATGGACCGCAATAAATTTGCCTGGATTATTGAAGGTGTGAAGAATTTGGCATGTATTTATTATATTTTTTCAAACGGAGATTGGTTTGGGTCGAATACATTATCCCCTACTATCGCACCAGTTTTAATTGGTTATTTTATAGCGAGTGGTATGGCAGTGTATTATTTCACAATGGAAAAACTGGACCCTTCGAGCCAGTTGAAAATAGTCAGGTCATAAAAAAAGGCCGTATCAATTAGATACTGCCTTTTTAAATAGTTTATACTTTTAACTAAGGTACTAATTCACCTTCTAAGTCGTAATCGTATGCTTTTGTAATTTTAACCATTACAAAATCGCCTGGCTTTAAACGCTTAGTGGTATTAATTACTACTTCATTGTCAACCTCTACGCTATCAAATTCGGTACGGCCTAAGAAACGGCCGGCTTCTTTCTTATCTACCAATACTTTTAATACTTGGCCTTCCTTTGATTGGTTTTTCTCTAAGCTAATTTCTTGTTGCACTTCCATAATTTCCTCGGCACGGCGTTGCTTTTCTTCGGCTGGCACGTCGTCTACTAAATCATGCGCACTTGTATTTTCCTCATGGCTATAAGTAAAGATACCTACACGGTCAAACTTATGTTCTTGTAAGAATTCTTTCAATTCCTCAATGTCCTCCAAGGTTTCACCAGGGAAGCCTGCGATTAATGTTGTCCTAATTGCTATGCCTGGCACACGCTTTCTAATTTCCGTAATCAACTCCCCCATTTCCTCACGCGTAATATTACGACGCATTGCTTTTAGCATATTGTTACTTGCATGCTGTAAAGGAATGTCAATATACTTGCAAATATTATCGCGCTCACGCATAACATCCAATACTTCCAACGGGAACTTTGAAGGATAGGCATAGTGTAAACGTATCCATTCCAAGCCTTCTACATCCGCTAAAGCATTTAATAATTTTGGCAAGGCGCGTTCCTTATAAATATCTAAACCATAATAAGTTAATTCCTGTGCAATTAACATTACTTCCTTTACTCCTTTTTTCACCAAACCCTTTGCTTCGTCCACTAATTGTTCAATGGTCTTACTTACATGCTGGCCACGCATTAAAGGAATGGCACAAAATGAACAAGTACGGTTACAACCTTCACTAATTTTTAAATAGGCATAGTGTGAAGGGGTACTTAACAAACGCTCCCCTAATAATTCAGCTTTATAATTTGCGTTTAACTGATTCAACATTAAAGGTAATTCCATGGTTCCAAACCAGGCGTCTACCTCAGGTATTTCTGCCGCTAAATCCCCTCTGTACCTTTCACTCAAACAACCAGTTACATATACCTTGTCCAACTTCCCTGCTTTCTTTAAAGCAACTTGATCCAATATCGTGTTTACACTTTCTTCTTTAGCCTTATCAATAAAACCGCAAGTGTTTACCACTACAATATTATGGTCTAGCTTTTTATTTTCATGTACCACATTAATGTCATTAGCCACCAACTGACCGCTTAACATTTCACTGTCCACTAAGTTTTTGCTACAACCTAGGGTGATGATATTTACTTTATTCTCTTTGAGTGTTCTTGCCTTCATGCTTATTTGTTTACTTCATTTGTGAAATGAAATGTAATGTCTGGGTTATTATTAATCTCGGTATTTAAGAACCACTCACTTTGCGCTAAGTATACTGGTGAACCATCCTTGTCCTCGGCAGCATTTTGTTGCTTGTAGCGTAAGAAATCGTTCAGCTTGTTTTTATCAGTTGAAGTTAACCAACATGCTTTATAAAATGGTAAAGTCCTAAATTCACAAGCAGCGCCGTATTCTTGTAATAAACGATATTGAATTACTTCAAATTGTAAATCACCCACACAACCAATAATTTTTTTATTACCACCAAACTGAGTAAATAACTGCGCTACCCCTTCGTCCGTTAATTGTTGAATACCTTTTTCTAATTGTTTTGTTTTCATTGGATCCTTATTCACCAATTCCTTAAATATCTCAGGAGAGAATGTTGGGATACCCGTAAAGTAAAACTTTTCTCCTTCGGTTAAAGTGTCCCCAATTTTAAAGTTGCCTGTGTCAAACAAACCTACCACATCCCCTGGGTAAGCGTCGTCAATAATATCCTTACTACGTGCGAGGAAACTATAAGGGTTAGTAAAACGCACGTCCTTTTCTAAACGTACATGTTTATAATATTTGTTACGTTCAAACCTTCCACTACACACACGCATAAAAGCGATACGGTCACGGTGCTTAGGATCTAAGTTGGCATGTATCTTAAAAATGAACCCACTAAACTTATCTTCACCCGCTTCCACCTTGCGCACATTGGTTTCTCTGTCACGAGGTACCGGAGCAATTTGAATAAAAGTGTCCAACATTTCTTTTACTCCAAAATTATTTACTGCAGAACCAAAAAATACAGGCGCAATATGGCCCGATAAATATTCGGCAGGATTTAAAGGTCCATATACACCGTCAATTAATTCTACATCCTCTCTTAAAGTAGCTGCATCGCGATCCCCTATTTTAGCTTGTAATACAGGGCTTGACAAATCGGCAATATCCACCACATCGTCGTCGTTTGCTTTAGTGCTTGCAGTAAACAAACGCAAATTTTTCTCGTGTAAATTATAAACCCCTTTAAATTCCTTACCACTATTAATAGGCCAAGTCATTGGGTGTAAGGAAATTTTTAATTCATTTTCAATTTCTTCCAATAATTCAAACCGATTTTTACCATCTCGGTCCATCTTATTAATAAACACAATAACCGGCGTCATACGCATTCTACAAACCTCCATCAAACGCCTAGTTTGAGGTTCAACTCCATTCACACTATCAATTACTAAAATAACACTATCCACCGCTGTTAAAGTTCGGTACGTATCTTCCGCAAAATCCTTGTGACCCGGCGTATCCAATAAATTGATTAAAATTCCTTTGTATTCAAAAGACATTACCGACGTTGCAACCGAGATACCTCTTTGGCGTTCTATCTCCATAAAATCCGAAGTCGCATGCTTTTTAATCTTGTTGCTCTTTACAGCACCCGCCGTTTGAATGGCACCACCAAATAACAAGAACTTCTCAGTCAATGTGGTTTTACCAGCATCGGGGTGAGAGATAATTGCAAAAGTTTTTCGTCTGTTAATTTCTTTTTCGTACTTCATTATATGCTTGCTTATTAAAAATGGCCCGCATTCAAAAAACTTTGAATCACGAGCCATTCAATATATTCAGTAAACTAGTTAGATATCAATTGCTTCGCCATAAGCTGCCGCAACTGCTTCCTTTAAACCTTCGCTCATTGTTGGATGCGGGTGAATTGCATTTAAAATTTCATGTGCAGTGGTTTCTAACTTACGTGCAACAACTGCTTCAGCAATCATTTCAGTAACGTTCATTCCAATCATATGACATCCTAAAAACTCGCCATACTTAGCATCAAAAATTACTTTCACAAAACCTTCAGTTGCACCAGCTGCGCTTGCTTTACCACTAGCCACAAATGGGAACTTACCTACTTTAATTTCGTAACCTGCTTCCTTAGCCGCTTTTTCAGTATAGCCTACACTTGAAATTTCCGGCGTACAATAAGTACAACCTGGGATATTATTGTAGTCAATACCTTCTGGTAAATGAGCGTGTTTCTTTTCTTGGTAAGCAATATGTTCGGCTGCATTAATACCTTCCTTCGCAGCAACGTGTGCTAATGCTTGCCCTGGAGAACAATCCCCTAAAGCGTAAATGCCCGCGATGCTTGTTTGTTGGTATTTGTCAACAATAATTCTTCCTTTATCTACTTTAACACCATTTTGCTCTAATCCTAAATTCTCAATATTTGAAACCACACCAACCGCACTTAATACGATATCCGCTTCTAAGGTGATATAAGAACCGTCTTGTTGTTTTACTTTTGCTTTAACACCTGCACCAGAAGTATCCACCGATTCTACTGAAGCATTCGTCATAATTTCAATTCCTTGTTTCTTGTATTGCTTTTCTAATTCCTTAGAAATGTCTTCGTCTTCAACTGGTACAATTCTTGGTAAAAATTCAACAATAGTAACTTTAGTTCCCATGCTATTGTATACATAAGCAAACTCCACACCTATCGCGCCACTACCAACAATGATCATGCTTTTAGGTTGTTCCGTAATAGACATAGCCTCACGGTATCCCATTACTTTTTTACCATCCTGCTTTAGGTTTGGTAATTCTCTTGAACGACCACCCGTTGCAATACAAATATATTTAGTATCAATTACTTGTGTAGTACCATCAGCCGCTTTCACTTCTACCTTACCTTTTGATTGTACTTTACCATAACCCATAATCACATCAATCTTATTCTTCTTCATTAAAAACTGAACACCCTTGCTCATTTTATCGGCAACACCACGGCTACGTTTTATTACCGCACCAAAATCGTGGTTTACGCCTGTTGTAGTAACACCATATTCCGCACTGTGTTTTACATACTCATAAACTTGAGCACTTTTCAACAAAGCTTTGGTTGGGATACAACCCCAGTTTAAGCAAACACCACCTAAACTTTCCTTTTCGATAATTGCTACTTTCAAACCTAATTGAGAAGCACGAATTGCCGCTGGATAACCTCCAGGACCACTACCTATAACTATAACGTCGTATGCCATTTTACTGAGTATTTATATTAATGAATTAGGGTGCGAAAATACCCCCAAAAATGCAAATGGAAAAAACTATTCAAAGAAAACCCTAACCATCTGGAAAAACCACTTATTATCGTTCGGGCGCTGCTTATTCATCTGGGTTTCATCGTACTTGCTTAAGCCAAATAAACCGGCCATATTGCCTCCACGGACGGCTATTTCGAGGTAGCCAGCCGAATTAAACCAAGCTAATTTGTCAGAAATAGGCACATCCCCGTACTGTTTACTAAGCACTTCGATGGTTTCATTACGGGTAAATACAATTTTAAAGGGCCTGCCTTGAGCATGGGTATCGAATTCTTCCTTCCTTATATTGACCACCACATTCTCGAATTGGTCAATGAATAATATCTGTCCTTCCATCCAATTGGGGCCCAAAGTGGGTTGCATTGGATAAATTTCTTGGATAGATTCGGCAAGTTCTCCCGCATCAGCCATATTGCCAGAAGCAAAAAAGTAGGCCACCGATTCCACAATGCGTTCTGTTATTTGAATAAAAGTGTGCGCGCCCTTGCAATTTATCTTCACAATATCCTTTGGCTTAACCCCTAACATCATTGTTAAGAAACCATTGTCGGGTGTTATAAAAAAATGCCCATTATAATGTGCAAATAACACATGCTCCTGAGGAAATTGAAAAAAGTTAACCATCACCAAATGCACTGTCCCAGCTGGATAGAACTTGGCTGCGTTGTTAAAAATGTAAGCCCCTTGTTGGTAATTTTTTGAAGAAAGATAATGCGTGATATCTGCAATGGTGCAACCTGGAATGGTTGACAATATTTGCCCCTTAATCGCTCCAATGATGAAATCCTCTTGGCCAATATCTGAAGTAAGGGTTATTATAGGCATATCTAAATAGTAACGAAAAATTGCGGTTTATATTTCAAGAAAGGGCAACTATTATTCAGCTGCTATGTTAAAAAGATTTTTATCGAACTAGCTTGCCCTCCTTAAAGAAAAAATGATGCACTAATTTATCCGCCCAAGCTGGAAAATATTTATTCATAAAAACTGCACGCTTACCCGTAAAAGTTAATACCAGTGTGCGCTTGCGCTTATCAATAGCATGAATTATATGTGTTGCGCATTCGGCCGAACTCATCATTGCACCCTCGTCCATTGGCGACTCCCCTTGTGCTTTTGAGTCCTTATCTAATGCTGCATTTCGAATATTTGAAGTTGTAAAACCTGGGCAAACCCACATTACATGTGTACCTGAGCCATACAATTCTGTTTTCAAAGCTTCCAGCCAACCATTTAAAGCATATTTAGAAGCTGAATAACCACTCCTTCCAGGCAATCCCCTATAACCCGCGATACTAGAAACACCCACTATTACGCCATTTTGCTTCGTAATGAATGGAAGTGCAGCTTTTGTACAATAAACAGTACCCCAAAAATTAATATCCATCACCTGCTTTAAGGTTTCAATAGAAACTTCACTTACTAAAGCGCGCATTGAAACTCCTGCATTATTAATTAAAATGTCAATTCCATTCCATTTTGCAGCCACTGCGCTCACAAAAGCATCACAATCGGCCTGAACTGCCACATCCACCTTCATAGTAAATAAGTGGCTAGTTGGGTGTTCCTGCGTTAATAGGGCCAATTTACCCTCGTTGCGCCCACATGTAGCCACTTTTGCGCCTAATGTTAAGAACTGTTGAACTAAAGCCTTTCCAATACCCTCAGAACCCCCAGTAATTACAACAACTTTGTCTTTGAAATCGGCCATGTGTTTGAATTTGTACAAATGTAATTAGAAATTGAAGATGAACAACTTAGATAAGTTTTGATTGGGGAAAATAAAAGTGCTCTTTTATTTGGTTAGTTTTTATT
>JBEDKT010000157.1:0-6441 GCA_041172025.1 Bacteroidota bacterium | reverse complement strand
AAAACCTGATACAACCTTTTAATTCCTTCCTTTTCACGCTTCTCTACGTAATTACGTTTCATAATTGTAGTAATGGTTGGCGCATAAGTAGAAGGCCTTCCAATACCCAATTCCTCTAATTTTTTAACCAAGGAAGCTTCGGTATATCTTGCAGGAGGACGGCTAAATCTTTCTAATCCAGTCATGCTAATAAAGTCAAGTACTTGCCCAACAGTTAAAGGAGGCAATAAGCTTTCCTCACCCTCTGCAGTTTCCTCTTCTTCGTCTTCATCCTTACTTTCTAAGTATACTTTCAAGAAACCGTCAAACTTCATTACTTCACCTGAAGCAGTTAAGGTTTCTTTATTAGTTGAAATATCAATTTTTGCAACCGTTTTTTCGAATTGCGCATCACTCATTTGAGAAGCAATAGTACGCTTCCATATTAGCTCATATAAACGGTTAGTATCGGCATCGTCTACCTTACTTTCATTCATGTAAGAAGGACGAATTGCCTCGTGCGCTTCTTGTGCATTTTCGTTTTTATTCTTAAACTTTCTTGGTTGATAATATTTATCACCAAAGCTTGAATTAATTTCTGCCTTGATTGCTTCCACAGCAGTTTCACTTAAACTAATACTGTCAGTTCTCATGTAAGTGATCTTACCACTTTCATATAATTTTTGTGCAAGTAGCATTGTTTTACTCACACTATATCCTAATTTCCTAGAAGCTTCTTGTTGTAAGGTAGATGTTGTGAAAGGCGCGGATGGTGTACGTTTCCCGTCTTTTACAGTGATATCTTTTACTGTGTATTTTGCGCCCTTACATTCGTTCAAAAACTTTTCAGCAGCGCCGCCATTTGTTAATTTCTGTGGTCCTTCTGCTTTAAACTTTACTTTCTTTTTATTAATATCTAATGCTGAAAATAATGCAGAAACTTTAAATACACTTTCAGGAAGGAATTGATTTATCTCTCTTTCTCTTTCTGCAATTAAACGCACCGCAACACTTTGTACACGACCAGCACTTAAGCTGCGTTGCATACCAATCTTACGCCATAATACTGGGCTTAATTCAAAACCTACTATTCTATCTAATATTCTTCTTGCTTGTTGCGCATCCACCAAATCCATATTAATTAAACGAGGGTTAGCTACTGCTTTCTTAATAGCGGGCGCTGTAATCTCGTGAAACACTATACGCTTAGTTTTTTTAGGATCTAACCCTAATACTTCTGCTAAATGCCAACTTATACTTTCTCCTTCACGGTCCTCATCCGACGCAAGCCATACTTCTTTTGCCTTCTTGGTCATTGATTTTAATTCCTTCACCACTTTCTCCTTTTCGCTTGGGACAATATACCTAGGTGCGAATTTGTTTTTCATGTCAATACCCATATCTGTTTTCTCTAAATCACGGATATGACCATAACAGCTTCTCACTTCAAATTCTTCTCCCAAAATTTTCTCAATGGTCTTTGCTTTTGCAGGGGACTCAACGATTAATAAGTTCTTTGACATAGGTGTCAACCGCTCCTTCGGGTTTTTTATGAATTGAATATCAACCAATTAGGAAGAAAGAAAATTAGGGGGATAAAACCCTTGTTTCCTTTTCTCGCGATGCAATATTAGCTTATTCGCCTAAAAAATAAAAATTACCTACAACGGGGAAGCCAAAAAGGACACTATTTTGTCTATAACTTCCTGTGTTTTGTACACTTTATTGTGACCTAAACCGTTGGTTATCAGGAACTGAACGTTATTTGGAGCATTATTTTTAAAATTTACCAAATCTTTATAGGGGCAAACCCTGTCTCCTTCGTCATGTACCCAAAGTAGGGGACCTGAAAATTTTTCAATTGCCCTGTCGGCTTCAAAATAGGTAACCGGAAATTCGGTGCGTTTTTTTAATTCTTCCATGAATGCAGCCTTTATTTCGGAACTCAAGTGCATCATTTGAAAAAAACCATTTAAAGTAGTGGTGGTTTTGGTAGCAGGTGCAATAAGCACAAATTTGTGTTTACTAGGATTTTCAATTTGCTCGGCAATTAATGACAAGGTCAATCCACCAAGGGAATGTCCAACAAAATGATCAATGGGGCCACATACTTTAATTATATGTTCAATTGCGTCTTTATATATAAGGGCATTGATTTGTTTTCCTTCGCTAAGCCCATGCGCTGGTGCATCAAAGCCAAGGACGCGAAAGCCTTCCTTTAAAAGGGGCTGAATATATTGCTCAAACTTGTATATATGACTAGCATAACCATGTGCAATAAGGATAGTTTTACCGTTTGGCTTATTTGCATTCCATTCAAAGCCATTCACATGAATTCCATCAGCAACAGCCACTTTTAAGTTTTTTGCCTGGTTGAAAATGGCCGGAGCTTTCCTTTTTTTAAATTTAGGATACGGGGTGCTAAATAAGTCAAATGCAAACTTTGCAGCGACAATAGGGGACAACATGCCTAATGTTTTGAACTTAGTTCTTAAAAATTGCAAATACATCCGCTCAGAGAACCCCTGCTTTGTCATAATCCTTGATTTATTTGCAAAGATAAGTTCAGGGTACAGAGTAACTGCATTTATTTTGTATTTCGACAACGAAAAAGGCTCGTTCAATAGTGTTTAGAGTTATTTTTGCCAAAACCCATTATTTAGAAACCATGTATTCAGTTAAGATTAATTTTGAACAAAAGGGGCTAGAGTCGGTTACATTAAACAATGTAAAACCTGACCAAAGCTTATTAGAAGTTATATTAGACGCAGGTATTGAACTACACCACAATTGCGGAGCAGTTTGTGCATGTAGCACTTGTCACTTATATGTAAACAAAGGCATGGAGCATTTGGCTGCTTTGTCTGACAGAGAAGAAGATTTTATTGATAGGGCATTAATACCTAGGATTGAATCAAGATTAGGTTGTCAATGCGAATTAGCTGCAGGGGAGGGTGAAATAGAAGTAACCTTGCCTGATCAAACACAATTTTTAGGAGAATAATTATATAATAGTATGAACCAATTTGAACCGCCAATTAACTGGAGTGACCACGAAGACATCGCTCAAAAACTATACGAAAAATTCGGGGATGAATTTACCGAATCAAAAATATACCGAGTTCGTTTTACTGATATGTTGGAGTGGATTTTAACACTACCTCATTTTGAAGGAAAGAAAGAACAGTCTAGTGAAGGGCATTTGGAAATGATTCAAAGTGCTTGGGTGTATGAATGGAGAGACAACCAAAAGAAATAATACTTAACCTATAATTTAATTATTCAATTTTGTTAGCAGCGTTTAAAAAAATAAAGTGTTTCGTTTTTGATGTCGATGGTGTACTTACCAATGGTAATGTTACAGTAATGCCAAATGGCGTTTTAATTAGAACCATGAATATTAAAGACGGCTACGCTTTACAATTAGCTATTAAAAAAGGGTATAAGGTTTGGGTTATTTCAGGAGGCAATTCGGAAGAAGTAAAAACAAGGTTACAAAATTTAGGCGTGTCCGAAGTGTTCATGAAAGTAACTGACAAAAAACAAGTATTGTCGGAGTTAATAGAATTGAATGCACTTGAAAAGGAAGAAGTATTGTTTATGGGGGACGACATGCCTGATTTTGAAGCAATGCAACTAGTTGGAATAGCGGCCTGCCCTAGTGACGCGGTAGTTGATATTAAAGAAATATGTAGTTACAAGGCTATTGCAAAAGGGGGAGAAGGTTGTGCAAGAGAAGTAATTGAGAAGACATTAAAATTGAATAATCATTGGGACTTGGTCGACCATATACGTGCTCAATAACATTCAAAAATAACAGCGCTTGAAACTAATCATTCATTTTTTCAGACTTATCAGGTGGCCCAACTTATTGTTTATTGTTTTAGCACAAGGGTTATTTCAATTCTGTATTTATAAGCCACTGTTCCCAGGTGGCTTGGAAGAAACAAACATTCATTTTTATTTAATATTAATTACTTCTTTATTTATAGCAGCGGGCGGCTATATAATTAACGATTATTTTGACGTTAATATTGACCAAATAAATAGACCCAAAAAAGTAGTGGTAGGTTCTTTTATAAGTAGGCGTTGGGTTATTTTCTGGCATTTAATTTTCAGCTTGCTGGGAATTTATATTTGCACTATTGCCTTTCCTTTTGCAAGTTTCTGGCATATTCACCTTTCTAATTTATTAACTATTTTATTATTATGGTTTTATTCAACCAATTTTAAAAAGAATTTTTTAATTGGAAATATAGTTATTGCGTTGCTTACTGCATGGTCCATTGCAGTTGTCTATTTTTCAAAGTTTACTTTTTCTGAACTCATTAACCCACCTATAGAAAGTGAAGGAGTATTACGTTTTTTTAAATTAATGCTGGTGTATTGTAGTTTCGCATTTGTGTTAACTATTGTTCGGGAAACATTAAAGGACATGGAGGACATGGAAGGGGATGAAAAATTTGGTTGTAAAACAATGCCAATTGTTTGGGGATTAAAGCCTACCAAAGTATATATAGCGGTATGGTTAATTGTACTTATTGCTATTTTATTATTGATTCAGCTATATGTTATTCCATTTGGTTGGTGGTATAGTATTATTTACTGTTTATTATTTGTGGTTGCTCCTTTAATTGCCGTACTCATAAAGTTACCAAAGTCATTTACAAGTGCCGACTTTCGTAAGTTAAGTACCTATATCAAAGTCACCATGTTGGCTGGTATTCTTTCCATGCTATTTTTCTATTTCTTATTTTAAATTGCTATGCAAACTTTTATTTTAGCTTCTCAGTCACCCAGGAGGAAAACATTGCTAGAATGGGCCGAATTGCCTTTTGAAGTAATCGTATCTGCTTCTGACGAAAATTATCCAGGTAGCATGCCCTTAGAATTAGTGCCTGAATACATTGCTAAAAACAAAGCAATTGCGGTACAACATAAAATTAGAGAGGCAGGATTAACAACTAGCCACCAATGTATAATTGCTGCTGACACAATTGTTGTTTTAGAAAATAAAATTTTAGGGAAGCCGGTTTCAAGGTTAGATGCTATTCAAACATTACAAAGCTTGTCGGGTAAAGCACATCAAGTAATAACAGGGGTTGCTTTGTTAAATAACGGCGAAATGCATTGTTTTAGTGAAACAACTGAAGTAGTATTTCATCCTTTAACTATGGAGCAAATTGAATTTTACGTGGACAAGTATAAGCCATTCGACAAGGCTGGGGCTTATGGTATACAAGAATGGATTGGTGTAGTAGGTATTAAAAGTATCATTGGTGATTTTTATAATGTGATGGGCCTACCTGTTAGCAAACTTCTTCAAACAATAAAGCAACTAGGGATTGCCTAATTGCTTTATTACAGTATACTATAATTACTATTGCTTATAACCAATTATAAGTAATAGCTAATTCCAAATCGGGATGCAAGCTTTTTGCAACTGGGCAACCATTTCCAATTCTTTCTAAAATTGTTTTTGTTTTTTCGTCCAATCCTAATGGGGGCATTGTTAAATGGGCAATAATTTTTCCAATTCTTCTTGGTTCAGAAAGCATCACTTTTGTAACCTCTACTTTAGCACCATCTAATACAATATCCATAGTTTGTGCCTTTATGCCCATTGTGGTAATCATACAAGCTCCAAGCCCCGTTGCGATTAAATCAGTAGGAGAGAAACGTTCGCCTTTTCCTTTATTGTCGGTAGGTGCATCGGTTTCAATAGCACTGCCACTTTGCAAATGAATACAAGTGGTTCTTAAGTCTGATTCGTATTGTACTGTTGCTGTCATGGTTCAATTTTTTATGATTTTGGTAAATTTACAATTAATGGCCTTATTTAAGCGCTAACTCACGTATTTTTGTGCCTGATAACCACAGATATATGCAAGAATTACCAGTTATTTCGGCCAATCCCCCAGAACATATTAAAAAGCCAAATTGGTTAAGAGTTAAATTACCAATTGGAGAAAGCTATAAACATGTGCGTGGATTAGTTGACACCCATAAGCTTCATACAATTTGTGAGAGTGGAAATTGTCCTAATATGGGAGAATGTTGGGGCGAAGGCACGGCAACATTTATGATTTTAGGGAATATATGTACTAGGAGTTGTCAGTTCTGCGCAGTTGCCACAGGAAGGCCTAAACCAGTTGAATGGGACGAGCCTCAAAGAGTTGCTGAAGCAATTCACCTGATGAAAGTTAAGCACGCTGTATTGACAAGTGTGGACCGCGATGAATTAGAAGACGGCGGATCAATTATTTGGTATAATACCATCAAGGCCATTAAAGCTTTATCACCCGATACCACTATTGAAACCTTGATTCCTGATTTCAGGGGAATAAAAGAACAAATACAAAGGCTTATTGATGCTGCGCCTGAAGTAATTAGCCATAATATGGAAACGGTAGAACGCAACACTAAGCGCGTGCGCATACAAGCAAAATACCGTAGAAGTTT
>JBEDKT010000156.1:0-6791 GCA_041172025.1 Bacteroidota bacterium | reverse complement strand
ATTTAAATAATTTTAATAAATTGATTTTCAATGACTTTTGTATAATTTCTATTTAATTAGCTTCGGGAGAATAATGATTTGATCAACAATTGAGAGATCGAAATTGAGTATTTGTATACTAACTCCACCTTCCTTTTTATTTACCGTTAAAGGTTTATTGAAATTCATCCCCTTTATTTTAGCTATCTGATAGTTACCAGGTATGAATATTTCTTTAGTTGCCGGAATATCCAACAAATGCAAATACACATTTTCTTCATTTTGCGTAGTGACCCCCCAGTTTTCGGCATTCATTGGGCCACCCCTTGTGCCGTAAATTGTATTGCCATATTGCTTAACCCACTGGCCCACTTTTATTAGGGTATCAGTAAATTCTTGCTGAATTTCTCCATTTGGCATAGGCCCCACGTTTAATAATAAATTACTATTTCTGCCTGCCGCGCCAACCAAAGTTTTAATAATGTCGTTAAAGCTTTTATATTTCCTATCTGTGATCCTAAAGCCCCATGAATCGTTCATAGTAATGCAGGATTCTAATGGGAGGGCAGATGCTGCCTGAAAACTAAGGCCAGTATTGTTTTGACCTGGTAAATCTTGTTCGAACATTTGAAAATCCTCTCCTACTAAAGGGTCCAAATGGTGGTTATTCCCAATCATACAGCCGGGTTGTAGCTTATGAATTAAGCTATAAATTTCCTCATATTTCCAGTCGACTCTGGAAGTTCTATCCTTTGCTCCTTCTGGATTGGTTTGGTCCCAATGTCCATCAAACCAAATACATGAAATATCGCCATAATTTGTAAGCAATTCTGTTAACTGATTTTTCATGAATTGTAAATAGGAAGCATAATTACTTTTCTGCGTTCTTCCTGATTTTTGCCCCGTACGACCAGTTTCATACGGGTAGTCATCCCTACTCCAGTCCAAAGTAGAATAGTATAAGCCTAATTTTAATCCTTGTTTTTTACACTCTGCAGCCAATAACTTTAATGGGTCCTGTTTGTAATGCGTATTGGTAATTTTCCAGTCGGAATATTTAGTGTCGAAATTTGAAAACCCATCATGATGCCTTGTAATTAGTACAATATATTTCATGCCTGCATTTTTTGCAATAGCTACCCACTTTGCAGCATCAAAATCAGACGGGTTGAATACTTTTAATAATTTCTTATAGTCCTCTTTATTAATTGCCTGGTTTTCCATAACCCATTCTCCGTTCCCTAAAACACTCGAGGCCCCCCAATGAATAAACATGCCAAATTTTCGATCCTGAAATGCTGTTCTAGCGTCTATTATTTCCGAAGAAGGAATATAGGTTTGCGCATTGGAACTAAGTACCAAGAAATAGGCAATAATGCAAAGGATGTTTTTCATAAGTATTGAAATTAAAATCGTGAATGTGTATTCTAAATTTAAATGAAAAAGGCCATTCCCCGAAGAAAATGGCCTTTAAAATTACTATTGACAAGAATTAGTCTAAATGATATACATTATGTAAGTCCTTAGTGCTCTTAAAGTTTACACCTAAGTCATTAATAAGTCCATCATGAATGTCATACACCCAACCATGAATATGCAAAGGCTGGTTATTCTTCCAAGCATTCTGCACTATACTTGTTTTACCTAAGTCGTGCACTTGTTCCATCACATTCACTTCTACAAATCTTCTTCCTCTTTCAACAGGGTCAGCAATTGCGTCTAACTCCTGGTGATGATAACGATAAACATCCTTAATATGCCTTAGCCAGTTGTCAATTAAACCAATTTGTTGATTACCCATTGCTGCTAAAACACCTCCACAGCCATAATGCCCACAAACAATAATATGTTTCACTTTTAATACTTCAACAGCATAGGACAGTACGCTTAACATATTCATGTCACTATGTACCACCATATTAGCAATATTCCTATGTACGAACATGTCACCAGGGTCAGTTCCTGTAATGGTGTTAGCTGGCACCCTACTATCCGAACAGCCTATCCATAAATATTCGGGGGCTTGCCCCTTTGAAAGTTTTTCGAAAAAATTAGGGTCTAATTCTAACTGTTCAGCAACCCATTTTTTATTATTTTCTAATAATCTATTATATGATTTTTCCATTTTATATTTTTTTAATGTCCAGAAACTTTAATTCTTTCAGGCACGTTGATTAATTCTACTTGTATATTTTTTAATACCGATGCTATTTTAAAGTCATAAATAATTTCCAATACATCTAGGTCTATGAAATGGGAATTACTGGCATCAATAGTTACATGAATGTCATTTTGTAAATCGGCTAATTTTTTTGCAATGCTGCCTTTATTAATAAAAGTAACATGCTCCGATAAAACTATTTTAATAGCACCCCCTTCCGATTTTTTTTCATGATGAATTACATAATCACGACGGTAATTGGTTCTTAAAATATAAAAAATAGCAACAATCATACCTAATGCAATCCCTTTTAATAAATCTGAAAATTGCACGGCAATAATGGTTACTATAAAAGGCATGAATTGCTCCCACCCTAGCTTATACATTTCCTTGAATAGTGAAATTTTTGCCAGCTTGTACCCTACCGTTAAAAGCAATGCTGCTAAACAGGCTAAAGGAACGAGGTTTATAAATGCGGCAAAAAACGCAACACTAATAAGTAAAAATAACCCATGCACAATAGCGGATAGTTTTGTTTTACCGCCTGCATTAATATTTGCAGAAGTCCTCACAATTACTGCTGTTAAAGGCAATCCTCCAATTAGTCCAGAAATTAAATTACCTAAACCCTGGGCTTTTAATTCTCTATTCGTAGGCGTAACTCTTTTAAAAGGGTCCAATTTATCGGCAGCTTCAGTGCTTAGCAAGGATTCCAAACTTGCAATAATAGCAATGGTTACTGCAACTACATATACTTGGTAATTAGCAAGTGCATTAAAATTAGGTAAGGTAAACTGCCTAATAAACTCACTAGTATTATTTGCCACAGGTAATTTTACCATCTGGTCAGCATTCAATGCCCAGTCAGGATAATAAAGTAAAAAAAGCTTATTCAACACTATACCCATTACAACTGCAATAAGTGCACCAGGAACCCATTTAAAGAAAATGTATTTCTTTAGCGCAGGAATTTCCCAAAATAAAATTATAGCCATTGAAATAGCTGCAATAATAATTGAACCAACCTGATAAGAAATAGTACTTGCAGCATTATAACCTATTGCTATGGGCGCTTGCTTTATTATTAAAATAATACCAATTGCGGCAAGCATCCCCTTTATCACGCTCGAAGGGAAGTAGTAACCAATTGTACCCGCTTTTAAATACCCTAACAATATTTGTAAAAGGCCTGCAATCACTACAGCTACCAAAAAAATATCATACCCTCCTAGTTGTGTAATTCCATTTAAAACAATTACCGTAAGTCCTGCCGCGGGGCCACTTACACTCAACGAAGAACCACTTGCAAATGCAACTACAATTCCTCCAATAATACCTGCTATAATACCAGAAAATAAGGGCGCTCCAGAAGCCAATGCAATACCTAAGCATAAAGGTAGTGCGACCAGAAAAACGACTAGCCCTGCTGGCAAGTCGTCCTTTAAATATTTAAAAGTCAAGCCTTGGCTTGTAATTTTTGAATTCATTAAAAACAGTTTAATTAAAAGTGACTAAACATGCCAATATTGTGACCAATAATTGGCTAACACAAAGGTGCAACTATCAACGACAATTACACAAACAAATTAAACAAACTGGTTCGGAGGAGGGATTAGTATGGGATTTGAGCGATCACTTACACTCCCTAGTGATAAAATAACCCTAATTCGGTTATTAGTGGAAGTAAGTAAGGCCTGAAATTCCAAACAATGAGGAGTACTACAGCTTGGCTGTTTAAGTTTTAACTGAAATTCTTCTAACTGTTCTTCTTGTATCACTTGAACCATTGGCGCTTCAATGGTATTATCAAATTTTAGTAAATTATACCAAAACTGAAAACCCTGAGAAGGGAATACCTGTGTACCAATAATGAATATAAATAAAGTGCTTACAATTTTACGCCTCATACTATCGCGAATATAATATAGAAATACAATTTAAGCCTTACTGAATGCGAAATTTTACAACAACATAACATAAAGGTACACTTCCCTGTTTGGGTTTTATGGCAATTTGTTACTACTTCATCGATTTAGTTTAATATTATGCCTACTTTTAAGTATCATATTAAACTTGGTTTTGATGGAAATTATAATTGAGAGTCTTGGGTGGATAGCTTCCGTATTAATTGTAGGTTCCTATGCCTTAAACATTTCGGGCAAACTACTCACAACTAGTAAGCTTTATGTTTGGGCAAATATATTTGGAGGTCTTTTTTTTGTAATTAATACTTATTTCCATCAAGCATATCCTTCAATGATGGTTAATGCCGTTTGGGTAATAATAGCAATTGTTATGCTTGTAAAAAAGAAGCCCACTAAACCTGAATAAGCTAAAATAGCGCAATTAATTCATGAATGTAAAAGCAACAACACAGTATAGTGCAAAATGGATTACGCTCTGCTTATTAGTGGGACTGCCTATTGGAAGCTTAGTTGCACTTTTCCTAGCTACATTAGATATTGCAACAGCTTGGCGTGAAACCCATTTGTGGATTATTTATTTTTTACCCATTGCAGGTTTATTAATTAGTTTGCTTTACCACTATTACGGCACAGATGCTAAAAAAGGAAACAATCTACTTTTAGAAGCACACAAAGAAGAAAATAAAAGTATTCCACTAAGCATGGCTCCCTTGGTTTTTATAAGTACTATTTTAACCCATATTACAGGAGGTTCTGCAGGAAGAGAAGGAACTGCTGTACAAATAGGAGGCGCCATTGCAGACCAATTTACAAACGTATTTAAACTAAATGCGGGAGAAAGAAAAACGGTTTTGATTATGGGTATAAGCGCTGGCTTTGCTGCAGTTTTTGGTACACCCTTAGCAGGCGCAATTTTTGCATTAGAAATAATGTTATTTAAAAATATAAAAATAGCCGCTGTATTGCCAAGTTTCGCAGCTGCCTATATTGCACATTACACTTGTTTAGCATGGGGCATTCAACATACTTCATATGAAATAAATTCAATCCCCCCTATTGCATGGACAACTATTTATTGGGCGCTATTTGGGGGACTGTTATTTGGTTTAACCGCACTAGTATTTTCCTATACCAACTTTTTTTGGGAATGGTTATTTAAGCCATTGAAAAATAAATTACTACTGCCTATTATTGGAGGGTTGGTATTAATAGTTGCCATAAAATTGATGGGCACTACTAAATTTATTGGGCTAGGTATTCCAAGCATCACTGATGCATTTGTGCACCCGGCAGGAAATTATGATTTTATTATTAAACTACTATTCACCACATTTACTTTGAGTGTTGGTTTTAAGGGAGGAGAAGTAACACCTTTATTTTTTATAGGCGCTACACTTGGTAGTATGCTTATTTGGTTTATACCTTTACCTGTAGGGCTTTTAGCCGGCATGGGCTTTGTCGCCATATTTGCAGGTGCAACACATTGCGTAATCGCTTCTATTGTATTAGGTATTGAAATTTTTGGATTAAATGCTGGTATATTTATTGGCATTGCAAGTATTGCCGCTTATTTTACTTCCGGAGTGAATGGTATTTATAGCGCACAACAAAAACAAGGTGCCAAGTATAGCTTTTACAATTATATACACAACATCACTAAACGCCACATTAATTAGCTGAAGTATTTTACTTTACGCTCTGTCAATAGGCCTTGTTAAACAAGTTGGGCCGCCGCCGCCTTTTACACTTATTTCAGCACCTTCATATTCAATTACTTTGCAACCCGCTTGTTCTAGTGCTGCTTTTGTTTTTGGATTTCCTTTTACCATTAAACAAACACGCGGTGCTAATGCCAATACATTACAACCCATACTATCAAATTCTGCTTCAGGCACTTCAACTAATATATAGCCACGTGCTATTAATTCGTTTCTAAATATAATGGGGATTAAGGGAGAATAAACGACTGCTAAATTGGAGTCAACCGGACTTAATACAGACATTAAATGAAATACATCGGAAGGACCTTTGTAATGGGGCATTGGCACTGTGATCACTTTTACACCAAGTGGAGCGAGTAATTGAGTAAGCTGTATAATACCTTCTTCATTCGTTCTATAAGTATGGCCAACCGCTAAAGTGTTTTCGTCAAGCCAAGCAACATCGCCGCCTTCTAAAGTACCCGGTGCTGTTATGGTCCCCAATACGGGAATGCCTTGTTGTAAATAAGCGTGCGCTTGTGCAGCAGGTTCATACTTGCGACCTGCTTTACCCATATTACAAATAATCATACCCTTATTAGTAGCAATGGCGGCATCACGACAATAAATAGAATCCATATTTACAGTTGCATCCTCCGGGAAATACATTAGCCTTGCGCCTTGATCTTTTAGAATGGTTTCAAAGGCCAAATATTCATTAACGGCAGTAACCATATTAGGTTCACCTAAATAATTAAGCGCCTCCCAGTGTTTTTTAATATGTGCTTGATCAATAAAAGCAGCAGGTGCACTTTTGATAAAAATTGATTTTATCGCCCCGTATTCTGAATGTGCCGACATGGTAATTATGGTTTATATAGAATAGTAATAATTTATTTTGGGAGTTGCTTGACATGGTCTCGTTTCCAAATAGCCCAAACGTAGATTGGCACGGACGACATACTTAACAAAAATCCCCAATACACCGTTTCTTGTCCCGAGCCCACAATCATCCACATTGAAAAT
>JBEDKT010000155.1:0-4535 GCA_041172025.1 Bacteroidota bacterium | reverse complement strand
GTGTAGCATTCCGCATTGCAGAAACTCCCGTATTTGTTCCGAAAATATTTAAACACAAATTATTGGAAGTAAGTGAATATATAAGCAGCGTAATACTTGGTAAAGATTTTAAAAAACTAACTGAACAAGCAACTCCGGATGAATTTAAGGTACCTAACGAAACTTCCTTTCCAGAATGTGTAGTTATGGATTTTGCAGTAACTAGGAATGCTTCCAATGAATTGGAGCCACAACTAATTGAATTGCAGGGATTCCCTTCTTTATTTGCATTTGAAATACTACAGGACCAAACTATAAGAAATAATTACACAATTCCGGAAGGGTTCACTTGCTATTTGAATGGGTACAATGAATTAAAATATATTAATCATCTAAAATCCTTAATAAAAGGTACTGACAACAAACACACGGTTTTATTAGAACTACACCCGCACGAACAAAAAACCAGAATTGATTTTTATTGTACACAGCAATACACGGGAATTTCCATTGTTTGCATAAGTGAAATATACGCTAGGGAGCATAAGTTATATTACAAAAGAGAAGGGACTGAGTTTTTAATAGAACGTATATACAACCGATTGGTTTGGGACGAATTAAAAACACAGTCTGCGGCAATTCAATTAAAACGCGACTTACTTTTAAAGGACTTAGAAGTAGAATGGGTAAATCATCCAAACCATTTCTACCGCATTAGCAAATACCTATTACCCTGTTTGTATCATAAATACATACCAGAAGCAACCTTACTTGCTTCGCTTGTAAATATTCCAGCGGATTTAGAAAATTATGTTTTAAAGCCACTATTCTCTTTTGCAGGACAAGGTGTAATAATTGATGTAAAAACAGACGATATAACTAGTATCAAAAACAAAGAACACTGGATATTACAAAAGAAAGTGACCTACGAGCCTATAGTAACAACTCCAACGGGGCCTGCAAAAGCAGAAATTCGATTGTTTTGTTTTTACGACCCTATTGAAAAAAAATATATTGCTACCAATAACCTTACCAGATTAAGTAAGGGAAAAATGATTGGTGTAGATTATAATAAAGCTGCCACCTGGGTAGGTGGCAGCTTAGCTTATTTCGAAAACGATTAGTATATACAACTAATACTTTCCTATTTCATTCTACTCTTCAGCACTATTTTTCAGCTTCATCATTAAAGTGTAGGCATTCTTTGTGACTACTTCTTGGCTACCTAATGGGGTAATGATTTCAATAAATCCATTGGTTACCAAGCCCGTCTCCACTGGAACCAATTTATAGGAATCATTAGCCACTTTCAAAAACACATGTGGTTTATTTTCCCATTTAACAATAGCTTCTTCAGGTATTGCATTCACTTTTGCATTGTTTAATTCTATTTCAGCGTTTACAAAAGTACCTGGATACAAATTCTTAACAGCACTAGCTAAATGACAATGCACATCGGTACTTCTGTTTTCATTAATATTTGGCGTAAATACAATTATGGTAGCCTTATGCTTTTCGTTAATATTATTATTAATATAATAAGTTACTTTATTGCCTATTTTCAAATTAGAAGCGTCGTTCTCAAAAACAGTTAACCTTAAGTGCAAGTCACTTGGGTCGACTATTTCAAATAATACATCAGTAGGTGATACATACTTTCCTATATTGACATTCACCTTTGTTACATAACCGCTAATTGGTGCATAAAAATCAACTGCTCTCGAAATATTATTTTCGTTAAGTGATAATGGATTCAACCCAATTAACTTAAGCTTCTCACTAAGTGCTTTAACCATATACTTTTGACTTTCGTATTCGCTTTTAGCCAATTGAAACAATTTGTCACTTGTCGCTTTTGTTTCACTTAATGTTTTTTGTCTATTAAAATCAGCTTCTAAGTAGGTTAATTTACTTTTTGATGTCAGGTAGTCCTCTTGTAATTGAATATAAGAAGGGTCTTCGAGTGTAGCAAGTACAGCTCCTTTTTTAACTAGGGTCCCTGGAATAAGGCTAGTTTTTTTCAGGTACCCACCTAGTGGGATACTTATTGATACTATATTACTTGGCGGCACGTCAATTACGCCACTCACTTTTATAATTTTGTGCATCTCCCTCTTTTCAATAATGCCGGAAATGATATTTGCACTTTTTAGCTGTGCTGGGCTTAATACAACTATATCAGCTACAACATTTTCAGTTACGCTAGTTTTATTATCCGTTGTAATTTCTTTATCCTTTTTTGTAGCTGTGCAAGCAAACAGGAAAACACAACATAACAGGATTACTAATTGATTTGATTTCATAAAGATATTTTTCATTAATTATTTGAGCTTATTTTTTCGATTTCTATTGCTGCCTCATTAAGTTGTTGAATATAATTAAAATACTCACTCCTTACTTGCATTGCCTGATTCACTATCATTACCCATTCTAAGTAGCCAATTTCACCTAGGTTTAATTTGTTCGTAGCGGTGGTAATTAGTAATTCGGCATTAGGCATGCTAGTTTTTTGAAAATTGTCCACTAGTTTTTTATTTTGCAGATAAAAAAGGATCGCATCTGTTAAATTCGCCTTCAATTGTTGTTTAACAGCAAGCTGCTCTAACCTATTTTGTTGCACCAATATATTACCAGCATTAATTCTAGCGCGTTGTGCCCCTGAAAAAATGGGGATTGCTACTCCTAGGTTTAAGGAAGCGAAACGAGTGTCCTTTCCATAATAGGTTTCCACTTTGTCCGCAGCTGATTGCCATCCTATAAAAGTATTTGAATTGTACCCTAAATTAATGGAGGGCGCTAGTTTACTTTTCTCTAGCTTCACTAATTGAGTAGCATGTAAAATATTTTTTTCTTGCAAACGGAGCAAAGGCGTTTTTTCTAACATTAATAAATCAGGCAATACGCCTAATTCGTATTTTACCTTATCTGCAGTAGGCAAGTATACTATTTGACAATTTATGAGCACATTAAATTGGTTTAACAAAACAGTATAACCTGCATTTAAAGACTGTAACTGATTAGAAATTTGTGCTAATTGATTTTCAGCTGTTACTTTTTCTAAAATATCTGCAGTTCCAACTTCATATCGCTGCCTAGTTTTTGTAGCAAATTGGGTATAAATACTATCCGCCTCCATTAAAAGCATCTTTTTTTGCTGCAATAAAAGTATTTGATAAAAATGTTTCTTAACATTCGTTTTTAATTCAATGTCTTTTTGCAATTTACTCAATTTGCTTATTTCAATATTAGACTGCAATATAGTTCCCTGGTTTTTATACACTGTCGGAAATTGAATTGTCTGCGAAATACCAATCCGATTATCATTTTGGAAACTATTTATGTTACCGTATCCAAAATCGACTAGGGTTTTGTCAATTTCAATATTGCTTTTTCTAAGCGCTTGGTTATAGCTCACTTGTTTACTTGCCGCGTTTAGGAAAGCATTATTGTTAAGCGCACTGTCTATTGCTGCAGAAAGGGTGATTTTGTTTTGCGCCATTACAGGTGACTGTAACATACATAGGGCCAAAACAACGATTATTGTTTTTTTGTTCATTGTTAAATAACTAATCCCTTTTTCAAAAAGGATATATAATACTGGTAATACAAATAAAGTGAGCATCGTGGATATAATTAATCCCCCAATAACTACTGTTGCTAAAGGCTTTTGAACTTCGCCGCCAGCCCCTGTACTTATTGCCATTGGGATAAATCCTAATGCAGGCACCAAGGCTGTCATAAGTACTGCCCTTAGTTTTGATTTGGTTGCATGAATAACAATTCGCTTCACATCATGCCAGCCTTCCGATTTTAATCGGTTAAATTCGGTAACTAATAAAATACCATTTAAAACCGCAACACCGAATAGTGCAATAAACCCAACGCCTGCTGAAATACTAAATGGCATATCTCTAACCCATAATGCAAACACACCACCCATCGCGGACAATGGAATTGCACTATAAATTAATAAGCCATTTTTTGCCGAACCAAATGCAAAATACAATAACAAAAATATTAGCAGTAAGGCAATTGGCAAAACAACACTCAGCCTAGCTTTTGCAGCATTCATGTTTTCAAAGGAACCTCCGTAAACAATGGTATACCCCTTCTGGAATTTTAATTTTTGATCTATTTTTTTCTGCAATTCTTGCATTATGGTTTGTACATCCCTACCACTGACATTGAATCCAACAATAATTCTTCGTTTAGTATTTTCTCGTTGAATTTGGTTCACCCCTTCAATTTCTTCAATACCTGCAACATAAGAAAGTGGAATTTGTGTTCCGGTTGCCGTCGTAATATATAAGTTTTGAATGTCAGCGATATTTTTCCTTGCCTCCCCTTCTAACCTTACAACCATATCAAATCTTTTTTCTTCTTCGTACACTTGCCCTGCAATTTGGCCCGCAAAAGCAGTATTAACTACTTTGTTTACATCCATCACATTCAAGCCATACTTTGCCATACCCTCTCGGTTGTACTTGATAACAACCTGCGGCATCCCTGTTACTTTTTCTTCGTAAATATTAACAGCTCCGTCCACTGTTTTAATA
>JBEDKT010000154.1:0-3460 GCA_041172025.1 Bacteroidota bacterium | reverse complement strand
GGTGTAGGCAAGTTGCTTATGTTCGATCCAAACAACGTTATATTATGGTCAAAAAATGATGTAGACCATACCGATGTGCGTCCATTTGGTGACGGTGATAAATATAGTTGGAAAGAGCCTTCTTTGTATCTTAAATACAAGAACGGAACACCAATCTATTATGACGCTTGGATGCAGTTAGCGTGTGTTATCGGGGTTAATAACCGCAGAAGGTTAGCGGCTAAGGTACAACTCATCTTTACAGGTGGATTTGCAGTAGGCCCTGCAACGTGTGTAACTGGAGATACAGGTATTCTGTATTTTGAGCAAGTTACTCCGACTACGTAGTAAGCAGATTAAATAAATCTAAAATAGAAGGGAGGTGAAGCTAATTGTTTCCCTCCCTTTTTTAATAAAAATATATCACATAACATCAAAAAAAAATGATACTACCAATAACAATACTATTCGCACTAATTGACGCTCAATATCTCAATGCAGGATATAGATTTGAAAGTCATTTTTCAAGGTGGCTTTTGAGATTGTTTGTAGTACTTGCAATGTCAACAGATTGGACAGATTTTGTCCTATTTAGTGCGGTTTTATACTTGGTGTTTGATTATGCCTTGAATTACTTTAGGAAACTACCAATATTATATATAGGTAGTACAAGTAAAATAGATAAGTTTTGGCATGGTAAGCCATACTTGCAATTAGCTTTTAAAATAATTTTCTTACTTTTAGCAATAATATTAAAAATAATAATATGAACACATTAAAAGGAATATCAATCATGGTTGCTGTATTTGCGGTCTGTCTAATCGTAGCAATTTCGGATCCATTGAACTTAAATCCTGATGGAATAAATGGTGAAGGGTGGAAAGTAGCACTTTACTTCATCCCGGTATTTGGTTTTATCATTTACAAGGTATTTAAGAAATAGGATTAATCAATAATAAATAATAACAACAATGAGCACATTAAGGGAGGACATCGCTAAAAAATGTAGTTACCTCACATTGATTTAAAAAAATTAAAAGCTAAATATTATGGGTTGTTTGACCGGACTTGTGGGAATGTCGCCTAATGATTGTCCTTGTATTGATAATGATGAGTTGGTAGTTGACACCAATTTGTATATTGATGATTTAGAGATAGGTGTACCGTTGATTTTTCCTCAATCGAGCTTGGATTGTGGCGAAGGTGATTTGATAACACTTGCAACGAGGGCAAGACTTGAAGCGGAAACCACTTTTTTAACAGAACTGCAAAATGTTGTTCAGTTAAAGAATAGAATCAGTTACAAGGCCTTTACGGACATTATAGGTAAGTTGAAGTCAAATGTACCTTTAACGGGAAATACGGTCACAGATGCAGGTTTTACGCTAAAAACAAAGGGTATTAAGGGCGGTACATTTACCATTCAGAAAATCACTTTAGCAATGACGGTCGGTATTAATCCAAGCGTTGCAAGAGATGTGTACGTAAAGGATGAAGACGGTGTAATTTTAGATACTATTGAGGTGTTTCCAAATACGCTTACAACGGTCAATAAAACGTACATGACGGATAAAACAATCCGGATAACGTGGGATCCGACTGTAAACAATGATTTACCTTTGAACAATAAGATAAAATGCGGTGGATGCGGTGAACATAAAGGATTGGAACGGTACTATGAGTTTACAGAAACTACAAACGGCTTAGCTTATGGCATGGTGCTTAATACGTACATAACGTGCGATAATTTAACGGCTTTTTTATGTGCTGACATGGATTTGTTTTTAACGGATGGGTGGTATAGAACAGTTGCAAAGACGTATCAGGCATATGTCATCAGGGCGGTTATCGGTTCTATATTGTCAAGTTCACAGATAAACCGGTACACGTTACTTGAAAAAGAGTTTTTGTACGGCAAAAGAAACCATTTAACAAAGATGATAAGCGATAGATTGGAATGGTTAGCAAATAACATACCAAGAGAATATAATACGTGTTGGACGTGTAGGACAAGGGGAAATATCATGAGAGCTTCAATATTAGTTTAGTATGGGAGATGTAAATTATATTATTACCATTGATGACAGGGATGCTTTAAAAGCCTTGTCAGATATGAAGGTAGGGTTTAATAGTGTCGGAACGGCAGCGACTCAGGCACAGCAAAAAACGGATACTTCTACAAAGAAAATAGGGCGGGATGTCAACAACGTTGATAAGGAGTTTAAAAAGGCTTCGAGTTCCGGACTTTCTTTTTGGAAGTTGGTAGGCGGTTCGGCAGTTGGCAATCTTGCAAGTCAGGCAATAGGTAGGTTATTAAGTGGTATAGGTGACTTTGCAAAAGGTACAATAAAAGCATCGGCAGAATTTGAACAATTTAGGGTAGTGTTAACTAATTCTTTAGGGTCAGGAACTGCGGCAGACATGGCACTTAGTAGAATAGAAAAATTTGCAGCAGAAACACCATTTAGTATTCAGGAATTAACAGCCGCTTTTGTTCAACTTGCAAATAGGGGAATAACGCCATCTACTGAAACATTAACAGCAATGGGTGACCTTGCATCGGCTTTAGGTAAACCTTTACAACAGGTCAATGAAGCTGTTTTAGATGTAACCAATTCAGAACGATGGACAGAATTAGGTATAAAAGTAAAAGTCAATGGAGATAAAATAACAGGAACTTTCAGGGGCATGACCGTAAGTGCGGAACGTTCTGAAAAAGGCGCATTGCAGTTAGTTGAGGCATTTGGTAAAATGGAAGGTGTCGCTGGTGGAATGGCAGAACAGGCTAAGACGCTCAATGGACAAATATCTAATCTAAAAGATAAGTTTGCCATATTAAGCCGCGAACTTGGTGACCAATTTGCTCCTGCAATTAAAGAAATAGCTACAGGCATGAGTAATTTCTTAGGGTCGCTTGATGCCGGAACTATATTAGCATATTTTGCACCACTAAAAGATACATTGCTTCCTGCAATTGAAAAGCTATTTATTGCATTGTCGGATGTAATAAAAGTATTGAGCGGTGCGGATTTTTCAGATACTACCAAAACAACAAACGACCTGAATGATGCTTTTTTGGTATTGGTAGATACATTAACGTTTATTGTTGATGTGGTTCGTGAAGTTGTATCTGTTATTGGTGGACTTGCTAAGATAAGCGGATTGACGCTTATTATAAAGCAAATGAAGCAAGGCTTTGAGGAGTTAGGGAATGTTATTTCATGGGTTAATGGATTGTTTGGAACGAATGCGGAGGCTGCACAGAATAACGCTTTGGCACAAGCCGAAGCTAAAAAGGTAATGGACATTTTGCATAAGACCACGTTTGAGGGTGTGCAACTTGCAATTGATAATTTAAAAGTCACTAAGGATAATACAAAGGCCACTATTGACAATACGGCTGCGGATAAAAAAGCAGCGGAGGCAAAAAAGGCATTAGAAAGTGCCATTGAGTCGCTTAATGAAAAGGTAAGACAATCAA
>JBEDKT010000153.1:0-8237 GCA_041172025.1 Bacteroidota bacterium | reverse complement strand
GTTTGGATATTACCTGCAACCTGTTTCATGATGTCAGCTGCAATTGCCTATACACATTTCGACCTACATAAAGGGTTAAAAAGTTTGGCTTATTTGCAACCCATGGCTATTGGATTTATAGCGAGCGCTACCTTATTACTTTATAAAAAAGCAATTAAAAGTATTATCACTAAAATAATTTTTATTCTTTCAAGTATAGCTGTGGTGGTTGGCTTTCAGTCCCCATGGACTATTCCAGTTGTAATTATTTTGGCAGGGATTGCAACCAATTTTAGTCGGAAAAGAATTCCAGATGATGGCTTAGCACCAAAAAAAATAAAATGGGCAGGCTTTTTCATTTTTCTGCTCTTTTTTATAATTGCCGGTTTTATGTCCGAACAAGCAACAAGAAACAATTGGGAAAACAGAAAGGCTTTTAATTTATTTGAAACCAACTACAGGTTTGGCAGTTTTGTATTCGGGGGAGGCGATGTGCTAATACCTATGATGTATGAGCAATATGTAACTAGGCCAAATTCGGAAAGGGTTGTTGAAAATAAAAGAGACGTAATTAAAATTTCGAGCGAGGCTTTTTTAACAGGCTCTGGTATTGTTAGAGCTGTGCCAGGCCCCATTTTTTCATTTGCAAGTTACACCGGTGCGTTGGCATTAAAAGACAAAGGCATTGCTTGGCAAATATTGGGTGCAGTTATAGCTAGCTTAGGGGTATTCTTACCAAGTTTTTTTATTGTTTTATTTTTCTTTCCCATTTGGCAAATCCTAAAAAGGTATGCTATTATTTATAGGTCATTAGAAGGTATTTATGCTGCTGTAGTAGGAATTATGTTTGGAGCCACCTTGTATTTAATAAAGGACATCGCTTTACTTTTGGATGGCGCTCATTGGGCGCAATACGAAATTTATGGTGCAGTTTTTTTACTCAGTACCTATTTAATTTATAGGCAAAAAATTGCGACACAATGGATTGTATTAGGAACAATTTCGCTTGGCTTAATAGTGACTGTTGTTTCGTAGTTTACAACCCCCAAAAAACACAAAAACCTGTTAATTAGTGGTCTAAGACATATTATTAATTTATGATTTCATAATATTGCAGTGTTCATGAATTACAAATACCTGTTCCCCTTTATTTTATCCCTAATGTCTTTAACAAAAGTTACTGCTCAATCGGTAGCGGTTAGTGGAATTGTTTATGATATTTCTGGAAGGCGTCCCATAGAATCGGTTGTGGTAAAGAGTAGTTCAAATCAGGCGATTACCGATTCATTAGGAAGGTATATTATAACAGTTCAGTTGAAGGATTCTATTTGGTTTTCCTTGTTTGGGAAAAGCACTCAAAAATATCCAATAGACACTGTTGAAGACGTGCACAATTTTAATGTAATGATACATGTAACTGGGGTTGATTTGCCAGAAGTGCGCGTAAGGAATAGTTATTATAAAATGGACTCCATTCAAAATAGGAATGACTATGCAAAGTATTTTAATTACCAAGTTCCTGGATTGAAATTAGCTAATAACCAGCAACTATTTAATCCAAGCGGAGGGTTGACTGTAGGCTTCGACCTAGACGAGATCATAAATATGTTCCGAGTTAAACGAAACAGAAATTTACAGTTTCTGCAAAAAAGGCTCATTTCTCAAGAACAAGAAAAATACGTAAACCATAGGCTTACAAACAAATTTGTACAAAAACTTACAAAACTAGAAGGCGAAGCCCTTAGTAAGTTTATGGAGTATTGCAAGCCTTCTTATGAAATTCTTGGACTACTAAATGATTTGGAACTAGGGGAGTATATTCAGCGCAAATATGCCCTTTATAGAAAAACCAACTAGTCGCATCGCCATTCATCTATATTTTAGGACATGAATACCTATTTTAGCTATCTTTATTAGCTAAAAATAACTGTATTGAGAAAGTCTTATATCCTTGCTATTGCATTAATAATCACGGTAATTAGCTGTAAGGAAAAATCCAAAAAAACCGAAAAATTTAATCCTAACGCACCAATTTCTGTTGACGTTGCTGTTGCGGCTAACCAGCTAGTTGAAAAACTAGTAGAAGCGAATGGCTCAGTGCTGGCCAATGATTTTGTAGAAATTCGTCCTGAGGTGAACGGTCGACTTGTTTTTTTACAAATTCCTGAAGGGAAAATAGTACAAGCAGGTACAGTTTTGGCTAGAATTAATGATGCTGATTTGCAAGCACAGTTAGAAAAAATTAAAGTGCAGCTTGAGTTGGCGAATATTAATGAGCAAAGAAATAAGCAATTGTTAAATATTAAAGGGATTAATCAAAGTGATTATGATATTTCCTTACAACAAGTAAAAAGCCTTAAGGCCGATATTGCTTATACACAATCATTAATTGATAAAACTGTTATTAAAGCACCTTTCACTGGTCAACTAGGATTGAGGCAAGTGAGTGTTGGCGCCTTTATTAATAATGCAACAACTATAGCGACTATTCAAAAGGTAGACCAACTTAAAGTTGACTTTACAATACCAGAAGCTTATCAAGATTATGTAAAAGTGGGCAAGAAGATTAAAGTTGTGGGCATTGGCGAAAACGCTTCCACCTTAAGTGCAGTGATCATTGCAATAGAACCTCAAATTGTTGCTACTACTAGAAACATAAGAGTGCGTGCTTCCCTGCAAGGTAAAATGTTGCCAGGTGCTTATACTAAAGTGTACTTAGGAGAAAACAAACAAGCGCCAAGTATTATGGTGCCTACTAATATTATTATTCCAGATTCTAAAGTGAAGCAGATTGTGGTTGTGAGGAATGGCCAAGCGAAATTTATACCTGTGCAAACAGGGTATAGAACGGCCACTGCTGTTGAAATCACAAGTGGACTAACTATCGGCGATTCGATAGTGGTTGCAGGTATGCTTTTCTTAAGAGAGGGAAGTGAATTAAAAATTGGCAAGACTTTGTCTATCCAAGAAATTACACAGTAAGCTAAAAACAAACCTATTATTTAGATGAATATATCTGAACTTTCGCTTAAACGACCGGTACTCGCTACCGTAATGAATATTGCACTCGTAATTTTCGGATTAGTGGGATTTTCATTTTTGGCACTGCGTGAATACCCTGCTATTGACCCTCCAATAATTTCTGTTCAAACCAACTATACAGGGGCCAATTCCGAAGTAATGCAAAGTCAAATTACTGAGCCATTAGAAAAAGCAATTAATGGTATCCCCGGTATTAGAACTATTAATTCTTCCAGTTCTGTTGGTAATTCAAATATTACAGTTGAATTTAATTTGGGTGTAAACTTAGAAACTGCAGCTAACGATGTTAGGGATAAAGTTAGTCAAGCAGTCCGAAGCTTGCCAGAAGATATAAGTAGTCCGCCAGTAGTTTCAAAAGCGGATGCTAATTCTGATTTCATTTTGATGTTAACATTAAGAAGTAAAACTAAAGGGCTTTTAGAATTAACAGAATATGCCGAAAATGTTTTACAGCAGCGCTTTCAGACTATTGACGAAGTGAGTAGTGTAGGTGTAAGAGGAAAGAGAATGGCAATGCGCATATTTCCAAATATTGATCAATTAAGTGCGTATGGAATTGCCTTTAACGATATACAAGCTGCGTTAAATAAAGAAAACGTAGAATTACCAGCGGGACGTATTTATGGTAATAAGTCGGAATTTATTATTAGAACACTTGGTCGGCTAACAACAGAAAATGATTTTAGAAATATTATTATTAAGCAAGACTTAAATGGCATTATTCGGATTGGGGATGTAGCAAAAGTTGAATTGGGTCCAGAACAAGAGGACCAAGGCACTTACTTCAATGGTGTTCCGGTTGTGATGTTGTCTGTGTCACCTCAGCCTGGAGCAAATCAAATTAAAATAGCAGATGAGTTTTATAAAAGATTAGAGGAAGTTAAAAAACAAAACAAATCGGACATTGAATTTTTTATTCCAATTGACAATACTCAAAATGTAAGAAGGGCTTTGTCAGAAGTAAAGGAAACTATTGTCATTTCTTTTGTACTAGTGGTTTTGGTAATTTTCTTCTTCTTCAGAAACTGGTTAATTGCAATTCGCCCACTAATTGATATTCCTATTTCCTTAATTGCCACTTTCTTTATTATGTACTTGGCAGGCTTTTCTATCAACGTACTAACTTTGCTAGCGATTGTATTAGCGACTGGACTAGTTGTGGATGATGGAATTGTGGTAACGGAAAATATATTTAGAAAATTAGAAGAAGGGTTGTCTTTGAAGGATGCTGCAAGAGAAGGTAGTAAAGAAATCTTTTTTGCGGTAGTTTCTACTTCTATCACATTGGCCGTGGTGTTCATGCCAGTAATTTTCTTACAAGGATTTGTAGGTTCTTTATTCAAAGAATTTGGTGTTGTGGTAGCTGGTGCTGTGCTTGTTTCTGCTTTTGTATCTCTTACCATTACTCCAGTATTAAACGTTTATTTAAATAGAAAGGACGGCAGACATGGCAAATTTTATGAACGTACCGAACCTTATTTTAAAGCTTTTGAAAACGGCTATAAACTTTTATTACAAAAATTTATCAAAGTCCGCTGGATGGCTTGGGTAATTGTTGCTGCATGTATAGGGTTAATTGCTATAATTGGAACAACTATTCAAAGCGAATTAGCGCCTATGGAGGATAAAAGTTCTGTGCGTATTTCTATGTCTGGGGCCGAGGGTGCGAGTTATGAAGAACTGAGAATTGATTTATTAAAAGCAATCAGGGTTATGCAGGACTCTATTCCTGAACATGCATTTACATGGGGCAGTGTGCCAGGATGGGGTGGTGGCGGTAGCGGTGCTTCGGGAAGGTTAGGAATGGTTTCTCCACAAGAACGAACAAGAACTCAGTCCGAAGTTGCGGCTGATTTAAATAAGAAGTTTAAGCGTTTTAAAAATGTCAGAATTTTTTCTGTAGAGGAACAAACTATTTCAGTGGGTATGCAGTCGAGGGGATCTTTGCCGGTTCAGTTTATTATTCAAAATTTAGATTTCCAAAAAATCAGGAAAGTAATACCTGAATTTTTAGAAGCCGCTAGGAAAGACAAAACATTTGGTAATGTAGACGTTAATTTAAAATTCAATAAGCCTGAATTAGACTTAACCATTGACCGTATGCGCGCAAAGGATTTAGGATTAACTACTGCCGACATTTCTCAAGCTTTACAAGCAGCCTTTAGTGGTGCAAGGTCGGCCTATTTTATAATGAACGACCGTCAGTATGAAGTAATCACACAAGTACCAAAGTCGGATAGAAACACGCCAGCCGATATTAATAAAATTTATATAAGAAATAATAGAGGGGAAAGCATTCCTATTTCCAGTGTATTGACAATTGAAGAAAATAGTAATCCACCAAACTTGTACCATTATAACCGTTTTAATTCTGCAACTATTTCTGCTTCCTTAGCCGAAGGGAAAACTATTGGTGACGGTGTTGACGCAATGGAAGCAATCGCAAAAGAAAAATTAGATGAAACTTTTCAAACTGCTTTAAGTGGTCCTTCAAGGGATTTTAAAGAAAGTGCGTCGAATACTTCTCAGGCATTGTTACTAGCCTTGATATTAATTTATTTAGTACTAGCCGCTCAATTTGAAAGCTTTACCGATCCTTTCATAATTATGATTACTGTGCCTTTGGCTATTGCAGGTGCTTTATTAAGTTTATGGTTGCTAGACCAGACATTAAATATATTCTCGCAAATAGGTATTATTATGTTGATTGGATTAGTGACTAAGAATGGTATTTTAATTGTAGAATTTGCGAATAAGAAAAGAGAAGCAGGTTTGCCAATTGGCGAAGCTGTTATAGAAGCTGCAACACAACGCTTACGTCCCATATTAATGACAAGCTTGGCTACTGCTTTAGGTGCATTGCCAATTGCAATTAGCTTAGGTGCAGCAGCAACAAGTCGTAAGCCACTTGGAACAGTGGTAGTCGGCGGCCTTATGTTTTCGTTAGTATTAACTTTGTTTGTGATTCCAGCAGTGTACACTTTCCTTTCAAGCAAACACAAGCGTCAGGTTTAATTTATTACCCATGATATATAATTAAAAAAGCCCCGTTCCGAATATTCGGAGCGGGGCTTTTTTAATTATTGGCTATGTATTTATTTTATAATTTTTGTTGCGATAAATTGTGCTGTTTCTTTTTCAACGCCCTCCACGTCTTTAGAAAGTATTGGGGATGCTAATACATGGTTGCCTGTATTGGGCATTGCTTTTAATACTTTCAAACTAGCTGGCGTGGAGATGCTTGCAAACATTTCTTTAATTGCACTTACTTTCACAACATGGTCCTGTTCTTTTTCGTTTTTATAATAATACAATACTAAAGTTGGTTGTTGCACTTTACTAAATGCTTCTTTTGTCATAGTAGCTTCTACTAAATTTTGTAGGGCAACAACTGCTTCTATTCTATAATGTGTATTCCAGTATTTAGGATAGGCTGAATCGGTATAAGCCACGTTTACGTAATTACCCTTCATTACCAAACGGCCTATTTGTAAACCCCATGGATTGTTTAGTAAGGGTGCTGCAGGATTATTCACTGCTATATTTGGAGAATACATAATAAGCCCTGCAATTTCAGGGTAAGCAGCTGCAAGTTGCAAGGACAAAGTGCCACCTGTAGAAGTACTCATGATAATTACTTTTTTACCAAGTTGCTTCCCAATGGCATAAGCTTGTTTTGCGGACTCCCAATAATTTTCAGCAGTTAGGTTTATCATTTCTTCTGTTGTATCAATTCCATGTTCTGCCAGCCTAGCTAAATATAAATTACAATTAAATTTTTTTGCAATTTGTTTGTGCACGGGGTCCCCTTCCATTTGGCTTGCACTAAAACCAGGCAAATACACAATTGCATATTCCGTCATTTGCTTAGTACTGTCGGCCCATATAATAGATGCTTGGTTATTGGGTTTAATTTTATGTATTTCTTCTATAGCTTGTACATAATCGTCTAAATTAATATTGCTGTCAATACTAGGCAGCGTTGAATTGAATTTAGGAGCAGCAGGAGATGGACCAAGTAAATAAATGCCGTTTAGTACTAAAATGGCAATAATTGTAATTTTCAAAATACGCATAAATTGGAATTTGAACTAAAGCTACTCAAATTGCATTTCCTATAAAAAATATTTTCCGTACCTTAATTGCCTAAATCTAGCTCATGTCTAAAGAAAGATTTCTATCCCTTGATGTATTTAGGGGTATGACAATTTGTTTAATGATCATTGTAAATACGCCTGGCGACGGGGCTGCTACCTTTGCGCCATTCTTGCATGCAAATTGGAATGGATTTACCCCAACAGATTTAGTTTTCCCATCGTTCTTATTTGCAGTTGGTAACGCGATGAGCTTTGTTTTGCCTAAATGGGAGAAAGAAAATAATGCATTGGTAGTGTTCAAAATTATGAAACGAACTGCACTTATTTTTTTACTAGGTTACTTAATGTATTGGTTTCCTTTTACAAGCGCAATAGCTGATACGAGGATACTTGGGGTGCTTCAAAGGATTGCTTTATGTTATGGGCTGGGCGCTATCATTGCGCATTTCATGCACCAACGTGTTATAATGATATTGTCAGCAGTTTTACTTTTGGCTTACTGGTATATAAGTGTACATTTTGGAACTCCGGGTGATCCCTTAAGCCTTACAGGTAATGCAGGGGTTAAGTTTGACACCTGGCTAATGGGGGAGCGTCATATGTACCAAGGCGAGGGCTTGGCTTTTGATCCCGAAGGCTGGTTAAGTACCCTGCCAGCGTTAGTAAATGTATTAATTGGCTTTAGGGTGGGTAGTTATATCCAAGAAAAAGGAAAGACATACGAAGGCTTGGCCCACTTGTTTATGTGGGGTGCTGGTTTCATTTTCCTTGCTTTTATGTGGAATTACCAGTTCCCTATCAATAAAAAACTATGGACTAGTTCATTTGTAATGTTGACAGTTGGTTTGGATATGGTAATCATAGGTACCCTTATTTATAGAATTGAATTACAAAGACAATTGCAGTTTTCATGGTTTTTCGAGGTTTTTGGCAAGAATCCCCTAGTTATATATTTGTTCTCGGAGGTACTTCTTACAGCCTTATTTCTTATACATATTGGGGATCAGTCCCTTTTTAACTGGATTTTCCAGCATGGATTCTCTTATTTTGCCCCTTATTGGGCGTCATTGGCATTCGCAATTTCTTATATGTTGGTTTGCTGGTTATTAGGTTATATAT
>JBEDKT010000152.1:0-3826 GCA_041172025.1 Bacteroidota bacterium | reverse complement strand
TTGTTATTCAATACATTACAATACCTATTTCAAGTAAAAACCACCTACAAGGCCAAGGAGTTTTGGATTACCGCAGGTAAGAAAACGACGCTTACTTTAGCCAAACTTTATGTTGTTTTTCAACTCATATGGGGGTTGAATTACCACCAAGACAACCCCGCTGAAAGCTTTAATTTAACCGTACCCACTGTTTATACTGCTGCCGAAATGGATACACTAAGCCTTGAATTAATCCAAGAATTAAATACGGAAAGGCAAAAAATGCCGGAAAAGGCGATAATTAATTTTAATAAAAAGGACATTTTTGATGCCGCCGTGAGGGAATTTAAGCAAAATGCACAAAAACATCCCTTCTTACAATACAATTATCCTTGTCTTAAATTTTCAAATATTCCTATACTTGGGGATTATTTGGGCTATTTGGCGTTTTACCAACCCATTACCGGAGAGGCAATTATTAGAGGGGATTTGCCAATACTAACTTTGCCCTTCACTACCTGTCATGAAATTGCCCATCAATTAGGCTATGCATCCGAAACCGAAGCCAACTTCATTGCTTTTGTAATTGGTTCCGAAAGCAAGGATCCGCTTTTTAAGTATTCAATGCTATTGCAATTATTTTCCTACGCCCAGCTGGAACACTTAAATATATTAGCTGCAAATGGTAATTTTAAGCAGTGGGAAGCGGTTGTGAAAAGAAACAAGGAATTGCTTTCGCCAGCTGTACTTCAGGATCGTTTAAAAATTAAAGCCTTCTTTGCGCAAAGGAGTGGACTATTAATACCTGCTTCTGCCACTTTATATGACCAGTTTCTACTGTGGAATAAGCAGTCCAAAGGAATTGAGAGCTATAACCAAGTGGTACTTTGGGCCTTAGCTTACAAAAAAAAGCATCCACAGTTAACAAATTAGTCAATTGTGAATGCTGTAGGAAAGGGGATAGAATATTGTTTTAGTATGTTATTTGTGCATTTAAAAATTGTTCTTCCACATCATACTTTCGATAGGTTTGTCAGGTTGGCCACTATATTTAGCATTTGACTTTTGGTTGTATTTTACTTCAATTTCTCCGTCTACAGGGAAGTAAATCAATTGTCCAATTGGCATGCCTTTATAAATACGAACAGGTTGTTTAACCGAAATTTCTAATGTCCAATTACCACAAAATCCAACATCTCCTTTACCTGCTGTGGCGTGAATGTCAATACCCAAGCGGCCGGTAGAAGATTTACCTTCTAAGAAAGGAACATGTGCATGTGTTTCGGTGTATTCTAAAGTTACTCCTAAATAAAAGCCAGAAGGTTCTAAAACAAAACCTTCGTCGGGTATTTCAAAATAGGTAATTGTATTGTGTTTTTTAGCATCTAAAATCGGACTATCATAAGTTGCAAGCCATTTGCCCAAATGCACGTCATAGCTATTACTTCCTAAATCTTTTCTGTCGTAAGGGACTATTTTGATTGTCCCTTTGTCCATTTCCTCAATTATTCTAATGTCCGATAAAATCATCTTCGTGGATTTATGTTTATTTTTACGCGCACCAATTGGGCTGCAATCTAACTCAAAGCTTTTTTTTATGCCTTTCTTTTATCAACAAAATATTAACGACACCACGCATTTGGCCATTTGGGCCATAGAAGAGCCTCTTTCTTTCTTTGAGCAGGACGTCCAAATGGTCGTTGATATTCAAAATGAAGAAAGGAAAATACAGCATTTAGCAGTCCGCTTGCTATTTAAACTAATGATGCCCGAGGTAGATATAAGCCAAATTGTAGTGGCTGAAAATGGGAAGCCTTGGATTCCAGGTAGTAATTTTCATTTTTCCTTTTCGCATTGCAAGGGTTATGCAGCAGTTGCGGTAAGTGAAACAAATCCTATTGGTATTGATATTGAATTAATACAAGAAAGAATAGCAAAAGTGGCACATAAATTTTTACATAAAGAAGAGAAAACTTTAATTGACACATTAGCGCCTGAACTTCAATTAAAACAAATGGGCTTTAATTGGGCTGCAAAAGAAGCCATGTATAAAATGTATGAAAAAAACGGAATTGATTTTTCGGAGCATTTTAATATCCCTACATTAGCTTTAGCAGCATTTGGCAATATGCCTGCTTTTATCAAACATAAAGAAGTAAGTAAGCAAGTAAATTTGAGTTATAATTTTGGAGCAGAATTTGTTTGCGTTACTTGTTATGCTTAGATAATTTACGATGATGGCTGTCATTGGATTTGAACCGTAATTGAATTTACTTTATAGTTAAATTTAATTTATCATGAACGTACGGAAAACCGATAACCATCAAGGGAAAAACTTAAACCACGATAATTTGGTTTTGTTATTAAGTGCAAAAGAAGCACGTATTTATTTATATGACGGGGATGAATTTACAAAATTGAAGCTTAACGAATCCGACACTATACAGGCTTATGAAAGAGACTTGCCAAGTAAAGTGGGTAATTTTTCGAATGCGCAAGCGGCAAAAGAAATTTTAATAAATAAATTTTTTCTGCACATTGACCATGCCTTAGGAGATATATTAAAATTACATCCGGTGCCCTTGTTTATAATGGGTACTAAAAAAACGACTGGGCACTTTAATAAAATAAGCAAGCACGTAAAAAAGATAACTTCCTTTATTAACGGCAATTTTAATGAATATTCAATGTATGAATTAAAACAAGCAATTGCACCTTATGTAAGGGCTTTAGACTATGTCAAGTAGCAGTTGTAAGTATGATTATTATCATAGATGTCAGTGCTTGAATTTGGTAGCTTCATATTGACACAAAAATGTCAGCATATGAAAACAGAAGATAAATATAAGTACTTGGTATTATTATTAAGTGCAAAAAAAGTAAGCCTTTACATGTATGATAAAGTTACTTTCGAAAAGCTTCATTTAACTAGTTCAGATAGTATTGAAGCTTACGAAAGGGATATGCCTGAAAAAGTTGGAAAGTTTTCGGACGCGCATGATCATAAGGAAGCTTTGCTGGACAAGTTTTTATTACATATTGATAAAGCATTGGGTACAATATTAAATGAACACCCCGTTCCTTTATTTGTATTGGGCACGAAGAAAGTAACTGGACACTTTCACAAAATCACCAAACATCCCAAAGCAGTAGCTGATTATATTGATGGAAACTACAATGAGCATACATTACCAGAACTAAAAGAAGTATTGGCGCATCCTATTTTAGCATTAGGCTTTGTGAAAGAGTAAAAGGGCTTATTCTTCTAATTGTAATGATTCGTCGTCGCCTAGCAAATCTAAATTTATGACGTCTGCGCCAGCGATACCTTCAATGGAACCCTTAATATGCATTGCGTTTAGGAGTACTTTTTCCAATTGTTTTTCGCGGGACTTCCATAGTTTTTCCATGGCATCTCTTTCGCGTTGAATACTTGAGCGCATTTGTCTAAAACCTTCGCCAACTGCTTTCCATTGCTCGCCAAATTCATTGCCCGTTAAGTAGTCGTATAATAAGCTCATTTTGTCGCCTTTATTGACTTGGCTTTTTTTAGTATCGTGAATTTTTAATATTGCATTGCGTAATAGGAGGGCAACGCTTTTAACTTCTTGGAAGGAGCAAATATATACACCGTCCTTTTCGCCAAAACGATCCATGTCCTTAGGGAATGTTTGCGTTACAATAACAGCAATATCAGCCCCTTGACTGCGCATGTCGGCTTTTAGTTTTTCAATCCAATCCTGAGCGAAAGCAGTTGTTCTTTTACTTTCGTAAATAATTTTGCCCGCTTCTTGTCCTAGGCTTGTTCTAACTAATTGTATACAGTCCGCACCTCTTACACCTTTAC
>JBEDKT010000151.1:0-2884 GCA_041172025.1 Bacteroidota bacterium | reverse complement strand
AAATAGTAGCTAACCCAATAGCAATAGCAAGTATAGGATTTGTTGCAAGTGCTGGAATAAAGGTGCTTAAAGCACTAATAAAAGAAACGGTGATCGCCGCATTGGTGCACCAAACCGAAACCAAATAACCCCATGCAACTAAAAAACCTGCAAAGTCACCTAGTCCTTTTTGCGAATAAGCATAAGGGCCTCCGTCGGCACCTGGCAACAACTTACTTAAATTGGCGAAAACCTTAGCCAATAAAAACGCGCCCGCAGCGGAACAAATCCATCCCACTATACTAATACCTCCAAAACTTGCAAGCGTTGCTGGCAATAAAAAAACGCCTGCGCCAATCATATTGCCCACTACTAAAGACGTACTAGTCCACAAGCCTAATTTGTTATTATCCTGCATACCGTTAAGATAGGAAAAAAAATCTAATGTGCTAATTTAGAGGCAACTACCCCCAATTTTTCTTAAATTCAAGTATCAAATGAAGACACAATGAGAAAAATAACAAAAGAAGCAATCGAACAGGCTGAGCAAATTATTAAGCCTTATATACATCGAACGCCTGTTATGACTAATAAAAGCATAAATGAATTATCGGGTATAGATTTTTATTTCAAATGTGAAAACTTTCAAAAAATAGGAGCATTTAAAATTAGAGGAGGTATGCACGCTACATTGCAACTAACACCCGAGCAACTAGCAAATGGCGTAGCTACGCATTCTTCGGGGAATCATGCGCAAGCCTTAGCCTATGCAGGAAAAATATTAGGTATTAAAGCATATATAGTCATGCCTAAATCATCGCCACAAGTAAAAGTTGATGCAGTAAGAGGCTATGGTGCTGATGTAATAATATGCGAGGCCAACCAATTAGCACGTGAAGAAACACTAAAGCAGGTGGTTGAAAAAACTGGTGCTACATTTATTCACCCCTTTGATAATGACGATGTAATTACCGGGCAAGCCACTTGCTTAAAAGAATTTTTAGAAGAAGTGCCCACACTCGATGCAGTGCTTGCGCCGGTTGGCGGCGGGGGTATGCTTTCTGGAACTTGTTTAGCAGCACATTATTTTAAACCAAGCTTAAAAGTATATGGTGGTGAACCAGAAGGAGCAGCAGATGCAGTGTTAAGTATAAAATCGGGCAAAGTGGAGAAAGCCCCATTTATTAATACTATTGCCGATGGTTTAATGACAACGCTAAGTGAAAGGACTTTAGCTATTATTAAAGAACATGTAACCGATATTTTATTGGTATCCGACGAAGAAATAAAAGCAGCCTTACGTTTGGTATACGAAAGAATGAAAATAATTGTAGAACCTAGCTGTGTTGTGCCTTTTGCTGCAGCACTAAAAAATCCTGCTTTGTTTAAAGGGAAAAAAGTGGGTATCATCTTATCAGGAGGAAATGTAGATATTACAAAATTTGGGGACTGGTTCCCACCAACAGGCTTAACCACACATTAAAATTTACTATGAAAAAATATATCCTTTTTATTGTCCTTACTTTTTTGTTTTTTGAAAAAATAAACAGTCAAATACTTGCTCCAATAATTGTAAAAAGCAAAACTGTTGATTATAAAAAATTAGCACAAATTGACACAGTCGTTAATAGTTATATTCAAAAGAATTGGCTAATTGGAACTTCTATTATTGTTGTAAAAAACAACGAAGTAATTTATTATAAGGGCTTAGGATATGCAGACAAAGCCACTAAAAAACAAATGGCGAATGACGCCATTTACAGGATTATGAGCCAAACAAAGGCAATTACTAGCTTAGGCATTTTACAATTATTGGAAAAAGGATTGCTGCAATTGGACCAACCCGTTTCGGAATATATACCTAGTTTTAAAAATGCAAAAGTTTTAGCCACATTTAACCCAAAGGACAGCAGTTATACAAGCGTGCCAGCAAAGCGTGCTATTACTATTCGTGATTTACTTACCCATTCTTCGGGAATCGATTATACTGATATTGGCAGCGATAATATGGGTGCTATTTATACTAAAGCAGGTGTACCTTCTGGCCTTGGACATACCAACGGTAATTTACTAGCCAAAATGCAGGTGCTGGGAAGTTTACCACTTGCACACCAACCAGGTGAAAAGTTTACTTACGGCTTAAATTGCGACCTACTTGGATGTATAATAGAAATAGTAAGTGGCATGAGTTTAGAAACCTATTTGCAGAAAAATATATTCAACCCACTAGGGATGAAGGACACTTATTTTAATGTGCCATTGACGAAAGCATCGCGTTTGCCTAATGTATATGCAGAAGAAGATGGTAAAGAAATATTCGAGTGGGGAAATGATTACAATAAAATAAACCCTAATTACCCATTAATAAAACACAGCTATTTTTCGGGCGGCGCAGGTTTATCGGCTACAGCGTATGATTACGCAATATTCTTGCAAATGCTGCTTAATGGAGGGAAATACAATGGTCAGCAAATAATTTCTAAACGCACTGCTGAATTAATGTTAAGTCCTCAGTTAGACTTTAAATATAACGGTAATGACGATTTCGGGTTGGGCTTCTCACTCAGTTCTGAAAAGTCGGCTAATTTAAATATGCGCAACAAAGGAAGTTTTTCATGGGGTGGATATTTTGGAACCAGGTATTGGGCTGACCCAAAAGAAAATTTAATTGTTTTAGTCATGACCCAGCAAAAAAATAATAGCCACGGGGAAATTAATAATAAAATTGAAAATATTATTTACGGAAGCTTATTAAGGTAATTTATAATAAAGCCGTATTGAAAATAAGTGCGTTCATAAAAAAGGTCCCGCGAAATTCGCGGGACCTTTTTTTAAAATTTTTCTAGCTATTTTAAACTCATATAGTCTTGTAAATGTTCAATAAGTTTTTTCTGTGATTCAATAG
>JBEDKT010000150.1:0-3460 GCA_041172025.1 Bacteroidota bacterium | reverse complement strand
AAATATAAGTAAAGCTTTTTTTCGGCTTTTAAAGTATTGGCTTACATAACCCACCAATAGGTCGCCAATCGCAATTCCTACATAGGCAAACATAATGGACCTTCCTGAGTCAATTAGGTTTTTGCCATACAATCCTGTAGCAAATTTATTACTATAATTTACTAGTACCCCAATTACAAACCAAGTAGGCAAGCCTATTAGTATTGCGGTACTATATTTTTTGAAACGTTTTTTTGAAGTAAAAAACATGAAAAAATTTCCCTTATTAATGTTTGCGAGCTTAGCCGATTCAAACATAAAGGATTCTGACACTTTTACTCGAAGCAGTAGTAACATAAATCCCATTCCGCCACCAATTTGATAACAAAGCCTCCAGTCGTTGGTGTAGTTGAATGTAAAGTAGGCGAATACCGCTCCTGATAAACCAATTCCTGCAATCATGGATGTAGCAATACCTCGTTTGCTTTTTGGCAACATTTCGGATACTAAAGTTATACCTGCGCCTAATTCTCCAGCTAAGCCTATACCCCCTATAAATCGGCAATAAGCATATTGGTCGACGGTTTGAACATAGGATGTTAAAATATTTGCAACAGAATAAAGTACGATTGATCCAAACAATACTTTTAGTCGTCCTTTTTTATCACCAATTACGCCCCAAAGAATTCCTCCTATTAGCAGGCCTGACATTTGCCAATTAATAATATGCGCGCTGTCTTCAATAATTGTCTCAGCAGTGGCTCCTAAACTCATTACACTTGTATGGCGAACTATACTAAAAAGTAGCAAATCGTACACGTCAACAAAGTATCCTAAAGCGGCAACAAAAACAGGCAAGGACAATAATCCAATTTGCTTATCGCTTTTCATAGGCGAATTTATTTTTTAACTTTGTGAGTGATTACTTTTATAATAACTGGCGCAGTTGTAATTAATACAATACCTAATACAATTACTTCTAAATGATTTTTTAAATCAAAATTAAAGCGAGCCAGAATCCAAGACTGTAAAAAATAACCCGAGCATAACATACTAGCAACCCAAGCCAAACAGCCTATAATATTAAACAACATAAATTTTCGCTTATCCATTTGCACAATACCTGCTACAATGGGCGCAAAAGTTCTTACAATAGGAATAAATCGAGCAATGATAATTGCACCTGCCCCATGCTTCTCATAAAATTCTTCGGCTTGTAATAAATATTTTTTCTTAAAGAAAAGATTTTCCTTCCAGTCATACATAGTGGGACCCACTTTGTTTCCAAAAGTGTATCCAATAAAATTACCTAGTATTCCTGCACTTGAAATAAATACAAATAACACGAATAAGTTTACCCATTCATTATTGGATGCGTAAACTTCTGCCGCAAGCGGAGCACAATAAATACCTGCAACAAACAATAAGCTATCCCCAGGCAAAAAGAAGCCAGCGAATAACCCTGTTTCTGCAAAAACTACAAACATAATTAACCATAGCCCGCCATGTTCAATATAAAATTGTGGCTGTAGTAATTGACTCCAATGAAATGCTTCTAGTAAAGTTATCATAGCTAAATAATGAAAATTATATTTGTTGAGGTTCTTCTAATGCACCCTCCCATTTACTCACAACAGTTGTTGCTAAGCTATTACCTAAAACGTTAGTTGCCGAACGGAACATATCACAAAAGTGGTCGATAGGTAAAATTAACGCAATCCCTTCTGGCGGAATATTAAACATCGCACAAGTAGCAGTAACCACCACTAGCGAAGCTCTTGGAACGCCAGCTATACCCTTACTAGTTAACATTAGTACCACCAACATGGTTAATTGAGTGCCAATATCTAAATGAATGCCATAAGCCTGTGCAATAGCCATGCTCGCAAAAGTCATGTACATCATGCTTCCGTCTAAATTAAAAGAATACCCCAATGGTAATATAAAGGATACTATTTTATCCTTGCAACCAAAACGTTCTAATTCTTCGGTAAGTTTTGGGAATACCGCCTCACTGCTTGTAGTACTAAATGCGATTACCAAAGGTGTCGTGATATGCCTTAATAAGCTTGGTATTCTTTTTCTTAAAATAATAAATCCAACCCCTAACAAAACAATCCATAGGGCTGCGATACCAAACAAGAAATACAATAAGTATTTACCATAAAATATAAAAATGGCTAACCCTTTTGTTGCAATCACCGCAGCAATAGCACCAAAAACACCAAGTGGCGCAAAATTCATTACATAGCCCACCATCTTTAATATGATATGCGAAACAGTTTCTAATGCTTTAATAAAGCCTTTAGCATAATCGCCAATTGAAGCAGCTGCTACTCCAAAGAAAATACTAAATATTACAATTTGTAAAATTTCATTGTTAGCCATCGCCTCAAACATGCTCTTTGGAAATACATGTTCAACGAAATTCAAAATACTAAATACTTGCGTTTTACCCATTAAGTCCTTTGCACCCGACATATCGGCATTGCTTAATTGTATCCCTTCTCCTGGCTTGAAAATATTCACTAGCACTAGCCCAATTAACAAACTAACCAAGGACGCTGTAACGAACCATAATAGCGCCTTACCTCCAACCCTTCCTACCGTTTTCAAATCACCCAACTTTGCAATACCCACCACTAATGTCGAAAATACCAACGGTGCAATAATCATTTGAACCAACCTTAAAAAGATAGTTGTTAATAATTTGACATTCCTAGAAAAGCCATCAATAGTTGCTTGATCTTGGCTTTCGTGAATATAATATCCTAAAAGGGCACCGGCTATCATTGCAATAATGATATATATGGTGAGTTTATTTGATTTTTTCATACAGTTAGTTAGTGATGCAATATAAGACTTAAGTCTTAAAAATAAGCTTAACCTAGCCGGCATTTAGCTAGCCAGGAGCCGGGTTTATTATCCACAAAAATGTTTGCCTTTTTCATAAAAAGCGGTATTTATTTGCAAAAAAAATGTTACTTTCCATGTCAAATTGAAACCATTTACTATGAGCTTATTTAGAAAGAAAGATCTTGCAGCCATGTTGGCTCAAGCTGAAGAAGGCGAAAAGGGACTAAAACGAACCCTTGGTGCAGGTAACTTAATTGCATTAGGCGTGGGCGCCATTATTGGTGCTGGCTTATTTGTTAGAACTGCTGCCGCGGCTGGACAAGCAGCTGGACCTGCAGTAACATTGTCATTTATTGTTGCAGCAATAGGTTGTGCATTTGCAGGCTTATGTTATGCTGAATTTGCGGCTATGATTCCTATCTCAGGAAGTGCGTACGCTTATTCTTATGTAACAATGGGCGAAACTGTTGCATGGATTATTGGTTGGGCTTTAATTATGGAATATGCACTAGGAGCCGCTACGGTTTCAATTGCTTGGAGTGAATATTTAAACAAACTCCTCGGGGGGCGAATACCATATGAATGGAGCCACTCCCCTTTTGAAAGTTTCACAGACACATTGGGT
>JBEDKT010000149.1:0-10287 GCA_041172025.1 Bacteroidota bacterium | reverse complement strand
ATAATAAGGCATTCCCATTTTTACTATGTTTTGGTGCAATAGCAAACCCGTTAGAACCGCCATTTTCTTCCACTGCATTCATTTTAGGGTAAACACTTGCAGTAGGCATAGTTAAGTCAACCTTCCCTGAGCTATACATTTTATATACGTCATCTCTTTTAACACCGCCAGTTCTTGTTGGAGAAACACTGCCATCGGTCCACATTAAATGGTACCAAGGTTTATATTTCTTTATTACCTCCGTTTTTGTTTCGGGGTGTTTATATAAATAATAGTTTATTCCATCGGCATGCGCAGTTAATAATTTTTTAAACCAAAGTGGGCTTGCATTATAGTCAGCAATAGCATCCGCACTATCTTGAATCAGGCGCATCATTAAATCTGCATATTTATCCCCCATTGGGTCTAAAAATTTTTCGGCAGTGCGCCCCAGCATTTCTAAATAATTTTTTTCTATTTGAGGGTAGTTTTCTTCACACTGGGCATACATTAATCCAAATACAGCATCAGCATCTGTTTTTCCATAAATATGTGGGATATCCCATTCGTCTCTTATAATAGTTGTTTGCTTTACATGTTTTTCCCAACGTTGTTTTTCGGCAGCATTGGCACTTTGAGCATGCACTGGTTGACTATTTATAAAGCCAGTAGTAAAAACGAACACTATACTAGCAAGCGTAAATGGGTTTCTCATAAACAAAAAATAAAATAAGTATAAAAAGGACAACTTAAAGTTATATAAAATAAAAGCACAACCTATAGGATTGTGCTTTTAATATGGAGTCCTCCAATTGTATGTTGTGCGATTGCTATAATCCCCATGTTTTCATGCGGTCAAGGTTAATTTTAGCACATTCAAGTGGTGTTCTGTTTTGATAAGATTCTTGTTCAATAATAAAATGGTGGGTACCACTTATTTGTTTAGCTAATAAACACAATCCTTTAGGGTCAACTACTCCATCACCTAAAAGGGCGCTGTCATAACCATCATTCATTTCGCCTACTGGTACTTTTATTTCATCCTTAACATGCAATGAAGCAAAACGTCCTGGATATTTTTGCATCCAATCTTTTCCTCTTGCCCCAACGCCATACATATTTCCAAAATCAAGCTGGTGCATCACCAAGTTGGGATCGGTATTTTGTAACAATAAATCATACATAAGGGTACCATTAAACTTTTCAACGAATTCAAAATTGTGATTATGGTAACCAAATTTCATGCCTTGTGTTTTACATAAAGCACCAGATTTATTAAATAAATCTAACTGAAACATAAAGCCATCGTAATTCTTTTTAAGGTTTTCGTCCATTGAAGGGCTTATTACGTATGCTTGTCCAATAGTAGCAGCGTCTTCAACGGTATATTTCCAAGCGTCTGTAAAATCCTTTTTTACTTTATCCCAATGGGCTATAGTCATTACGGTGTGGCCACTAGGCATTGTCATGCCTAAGTCGGTTAATATTATTTTAAATTCAGCAGCACTATAGCCGTAAAATTTCCTGTTTACATAATTTGCATGTTCAACATGCTTGTAACCCATTTTAGAAAGTGCTGTTAATGTTGCTAATGGATCCTTTTTCATATCGTCCCTAACAGCGTAAAGCTGAATACCAATTAAACTTTTACTGCGTTCAAGTAAAATATTTTTTGACCATAATTCATTCGGCATTAATCCAGTACCTATTAATGCAAGTGATGCGTTTTGTAGAAATTTTCTTCTTGAATTTTCCATAGCTTTTGTTTAGTACTTAAATTTACAAAATTTTATTTGTATAAAATGTAAAACTTAATCGTATACAATTGGGAAGTCAATGTCAGTAGCTGCAAAAAAAACCGTGTATCAGTAGATACACGGTTTAATGGGGGAAGCGAAAATAATTAGTCTTCTACTTTTGTATTTTTTGTTGGTTTTTCGTCATACCATTCTTTTCTGTCTAATTTATGGTTGCCAGTTACCACTTCACTTAAATTACTGCCATTGTATAGGCGACCATTTTTCATTACATATTTAATACTGTTTGTATTGCGTATATTATCCAATGGGTTTTTATCTAAAATTATTAAATCGGCTAATTTACCTACTTCTAAACTTCCCAAATCCTTGTCTAATCCTAGGCCTTCTGCGCCAAGAATGGTTGCTGTTTTAAGTGCATCAATATTGCGCATGCCGCCACTTTGCATAGACCAAAGTTCCCAATGGTAACCTAGTCCTTGTAATTGTCCATGGCTTCCAATACCAGCTAATCCGCCTGCTTCAACCAAGTTTTTCATGCTTTTTGCATGTTTTTGAAACACATGTTCTTCAGGTAGGAACCAAGCTGCACGCCTACGTGATTTGGCTGCTAATTCCTCGTATGGTGTGAAGAATTGCATTTTTGCATCATGGTAAGGATTTTCAGTTTCGTAGTAATAATTTTCAGCCCATGGTCCACCATAAGAAACTAGTAATGTTGGGGTAACTGTCATTTTGCTTGCTGCTATTATTTTAGTTACATCGTTATATAATGGATAAATAGGTAAAGCATGTTCATGTCCTGGGTAGCCGTCAATTAAATTTGTCATGTTTAATTTAAAATCTAAACCACCTTCAGTTGTTGGCATTAATTGTTGATTCTTTGCAGCTTGAATAACCCATTGTCTGTGCTTTCTATTTCCCACTAAATACATTTTAATATACTTGGTGTTGAAATATTTGCTGTACTGTGACAATACTTGTTCTGCTTGTGCTGAGTCCTTTAAATTGTATGACCAATAGCCTACGCCTGGCCCAGTTGAATATACTCTTGGTCCTACCATCATCCCGGCTTCTACCATATCACTATAAGTTAATACGTCGGTAGTGGCTGTTTGTGGGTCACGTGTTGTAGTGACGCCATATGCTAAGTTTGCCGAATATACCCATGCTTGGTTTTTATGTATTCCCCAACTAGGCCACATGTGTGCGTGTGTATCCACAAATCCAGGGATAATTGTTTTGCCAGCCACATTAACGGTTTCAGTGCCACGGGCTACTTTTAAAGTACCCGATTTCCCGATTGCTTTAATTCTATTATTTACAATATAAATATCACCATTGCTAATTACCTGGTCGCCGTTCATGGTAATAATTCTTGCATTTTTTAATAACACATTACCTGCTGGAATGTCTTTATCATAAAATACATTTACCCAAGTTTCGGTTGCTTTAAATTTAGGCGTTTCCTTTTTCTCTGCTTTTTTAGCAAGGGCCGTATCTTTTTTGGTAGTATCTTTTTTAAGTGCGTCTTCTATTTTTTTAGCAATTGCTAAGCTATCATCAAATGCATACGAAGCATCAACGTCATAAGTGAAATGTGCTGCACCTAAACTCCAATGTATAGTTTTGCCATTTGCTTCCCAGCTTGGAAACTCACCGCCCATTTCAGTTAATAATTTACTAGGGAATGCTGCACTTTTTGCTTCTGCAACCGATATTTCTACCGACTTGCCAACCTGAGGTATGGTTACATAGTATATGTTATTATTCACTTGTGCGATAGCCGACTTTCCTTTTGGAGAAATTAATATAACAGCTGCACTTGAAGCAGGATTGTTTTCTTTTGCGGCATCGTCTTCTTCCATCATTTCTGGAATAATACAAGGGTCGCTACTTATTTTTCCGTTGTGCGTTGGTATACTTCCGTAAGTAGTGATACCTGTAATTTTTACAATTTCTTTTTCGTCCGTACCATCCCATGCCAAAGAAAGTAAACGACCATTGCTATTTAAATAAATTCTATTTTCATTAGTTACAAAATGAGCATTATAACGTCCGTTTGCTTTATCAATTATGGTGATGGTACCACTTGCTAAATCCATCCAACAAATCTCATCTTCTGAATCATTATAAGTTGGGTCCTTAGCGTCTTTAAAATTTTGAGCGGTGGTACGGTTAAACACAATTCTTTTACCGGAAGGGTCTACCGCTATGCCTTGATATAAAGCATTTTCCTTAGTCAATTTAGTTTCTAAGCCAGTCGCTAAGTCAATACTTCTAATAGCACCGCCGTCCTCACTCCATGTTGAGAAATAAATTGTATTACCATTATTATGCCATGCTGGTTGTGCTTCTGTAAAATTATTTTTTGTAATGCGTTTTGGTTTTCCGTTTGGATAGTCCATAACATATAAACGATTCAACACAGTGAATACCATTTTCTTTCCATCAGGAGAAGGCACCGCATCGCGAATTTGTGTAGCTCTTGCAGCGGTATCCTTTATCGGATATTTAAATAAAACTTCCGGCCCCATTTCAATACTTCCATTTACTTGGTAAGGTATTTCCTGTTGAGCGGCTGTTTCAATATTTATTTTATTAATTTTTCCTCCGTAAGAAGCTAATAAAAATTTACTATCTGGCGTAAACGTCATAGCAGGTAGTACACCTAAAGGCGCGATACTTTCTTGGTCGTCCCTTTGAATTGGATAAGCCAACCATGTTTCCTCTCCTGTAGCTAAATTTCTTTTTACCAATCCTGTTTTGTCTTCAAACCTTGTTCCATATACCAACCACTTGCCGTCATTTGAAAGCACAGGTGTGAAGGCCGAACCATACCTTGAAGCAATACTTCTTGTTGTTCCTTTTTCTCTATCATATACGCCAATATTATATTGTGGTAACATGGCATTGTAATTCCATGCACCAGTGCGTGAAGAATAATATACAAAACGGCCATCGGGACTTATTGCTGGGTCAATTGTTTTTAAAGTAGCTGGAGTGGAAATCAAACTAGTCCCTGCACCTCCATTTTTATGCATCAAATATAATTTCGTATTTCTTCTACCCTTTGTATAAACAATATAATTTCCATCGGGAGTGTACACTGCACCAGGAAAGTTTTGATTATTTTCTTCAGACAAAGCAATGGTATCTTTTTTGTCTATGTCAATGTACCAAAGGTTTTCACTACCTCCACGATCCGAGATAAATAAAATTCTTTTACCATCTGGGCTATAACTTGGATGGTTATCATAAGCCATTCCTTTAGTTACAATAGTGGCATTTCCTCCTTCAATAGGTAAGCTATAAATGTCACCCATTAGGTCAAACAATAAAGTTTTTCCGTCAGGACTAATGCTTAACGAAGTCCATGTTCCTTCGGCGGTTGTTAGTGGAATTGTCCTTGTTGCTTTAAGCGGCAAACCTTTGTAAGTTGTAAAACTTGTACTATCTTTTTTAGTACTATTTTTTTGTTGAGCTTGTACCTGAATTAAACTCAAGCACGAAAAAATCATCAAAGAAATAAATCGCATAATGTGTATTTTTTGAAAGTTACATAAATCGGGATAAATGTCTATTATTTTGGTCGGTCGCTTATTACCGCTTATCCAAGAATAGCCTTTCTTGTGTAAAAATTTTCTTAAAATCATTTGCTTTTATATCTATTTACGAAATCAATCGTATTTTTAATTATGCGTATATTTAATTTGAGAAGTGTTTTGATGCTAACTAGTTTATTATTAAGTAGTTATGGTGTTTTTAGTCAAAATATTACCATTAATGGAATGGTAAGGGATAGTGTCCTTAAAAAACCACTGAATTCGGCAACGATTTCTTTGGCGAACGCAAAGGATTCTTCCTTATTAAGTTTTACAAGGTCCGAGGAGGACGGTTATTTTGAAGTAAAAAATGTGAAAGCGGGCAAATACTTGTTGTCTATCTCCTATATAGGGTATGAACATTTATGGCTTTCCCTTACCCTGGGCGCGAATGCTAAAGTTGATCTAGGCAATATCTATTTAATGGATGCTAGTACTATGACAACTGTTACAGTTACTGCTAGGAGGCCTCCAGTGGTCATTAACAATGACACTGTTGAATTTAATTCTGAGAACTTTAAAACAGTACCTAATGCGGTAGTAGAGGATTTACTTAAAAAAATGCCAGGTATTGAGGTGGACAAAGCAGGTGCAATTACGGTGAACGGCAAAACGGTGACTAAGGTTTACGTAAATGGTAAGGAAATGTTTACGGGTGATCCTAAAATGGCCACTAAGAATTTAGCTGCCGATGCGATTGATAAAATTCAAGTATATGACCGCAAGTCGGACCAAGCTATGTTTACAGGGATTGATGATGGTAGTGAAGAAACAGCCATTAATTTAAAAATGAAGAAGGACAGGAACAATTCTACTTTTGGAAAATTGAGTGCAGGAGGTGGAACACCCGAGCGTTTTGATGGTTCTGGTAATGTTAACCGATTTAATAATGATATGCAATTGTCATTAGTAGGTGCTGCAAACAATACCAATCGCCAAGGATTTTCGAATGGGGATATTTCTAGTTTTAGTGGAGCAGGTGGTGGTGGCCGTGGTGGCGGTGGAGTTACTGTTTCATTTAATGGCGGCGGCGGAGGCACTGATAATAGTGCACAAGGCATTGCCACAACTCTGTCTAGTGGTGCAAACTATTCTAATGTTTTCAATGACAAAAAAACCGACTTCAATGCAAATTTGGCTATTAGTGATGTGGAAAGAAATAACAATAGCAAATCCTTTACCCAAAATTTAACACCAGGCAATTCGTTTAATAGAAGTTCAGTTTCGAATAGCACCACCGACAACCAACAACAAAGGTTCGGGAGTGTGATTGACCATAAAGTTTCTGAAAGTTTTTCTTTTAAGTTTACCCCTAATATTACTAGGCAGCATAATACTTCAGTAAGTAATTCTGAAACTGTTACTTCCCTAACCGACGGAACTATTACAAATGAAGCAGCAACTAATGCTACAAATACAACCGACGCATTAAATGCATCAAGTAATTTATTACTAAGAAAAAAATTCGCAAAAAAAGGACGAACTATTTCTTCTACTATTACAAATAACTATAACGAATCTACTTCAAACGGCACGCAGTTTACAGAGCAATTATTTTATGCGGGAGGTGCTGTCATAAATGATTCTATACTTGACCAAGTAAATACAAGAAAAGGAAGCACTACTGCTTATTCTGCTAATGTTGTTTATACGGAACCCATCACTAAAAAATCATTACTTGAATTCAATGCGTATTTAAATAAGAGTATTGGTTCAAGCCGAAGGGAAGTAAGGGATAATAACACAGGTTTATTAAACACGAACTTATCCAACGAATTTAATAGCGACTATACTTATACAGGAGGTGGAATTAATTTTAGAGCTAACCAGAAAAAATTTAATTTCTCAACTGGTTTTTCTTTGCAAAACACAAATTTAAAAGGGGAGAATGTAAGCAAGAAAACTAAGCTTAGTCAAGATTTTCAGGATATCCTTCCTACGGCAACCTTCCAATATAATTTTTCTCAGACAAAGAATTTGAATATTAATTACCGTACTTCTACACAACAACCTTCTATCACACAGCTTCAGCCAGTGTTGGACCAAAGCAATATTAACTACCAAAGTATTGGTAATCCCGATTTAAAAAGAAGCTATGTACATAATTTGAACCTAAGGTATTTTGCTTCTAAAATTTTAGCGCAAAAGAATTTCTTTGCTACTGTAAATGCAAGCACTACTAACAATTCTATCGTTAACAGGGATAGTGTTTTACCTAGCAGGGTTATACTTTCAAAACCGGTGAACGTAAATGGTGCATACAGAATTAACGGTTCCTTAAACTACGGATTCGGCATTAAGAAAATATATTCAAGATTTAATTTCGGTATTAACGGAGGCTTTAATAATAATATTTCCTATGCAAATGGTTTATTAAATACCATTGTTACAAAATCGGCAGGTCCTTCGTTTTCTTATACTTTCCAATTAGAGGAAGTAATTGACATTGACCTTTCATCGCGTTATTCATTTAGTAAAACAAATAACGCCATTAATGCAGGATTAAACACGAACTATTTAACTAAAGTATTTTCGGCTGATGTTACAAACTACCTGCCATTCAATTTTATTTTAAATCAGTCAATGAACTATACCGTAAATTCGGGAAGGGCAGCTGGGTTTAATACTGCGGTGCCTATTTGGAACGCTTCAATTTCGAAATATTTTATGAAGAATAAAAGAGCTGAACTTAAAATGAGTGCATTTGACTTATTGAATAAAAATATTGGTATTAGCCGAAACGTATCTCAGAACCAAATTGTTGACCAAGAGTATAACGTGATCAGTCAATATTTTTTACTAAGCTTTACGTATAGTTTACAAAAGTCGGGCTTGGCGAATAAAGGACGTGCAATGACAATTAGAATGTAAAAATTAAATAAATTATAATAAAAAAAATAACGAGTATATGAAAAAAGTATTGTTATTAGTTACAGTGGTAATAGCGTCGGTTACGATGGCAGCTGCTCAGGCTAAAGAAGGTAAAATTGTTTATGAGCGTAAAGTGAATATGTATAAAACCATAACGGACCCCGAAATGAGGGCAAGAATTCCTGAGTTTAGGACGGACAAGTTTGAATTATTATACAATGGCACTTCAAGTTTATATCGCCCTTCAACCGACGACGAAGCGCCAGACCCTTTTGCTAATAATGGTGGCGACCGTGGTGGTCAGCGCTTTAATTTTAGGGGCATGGAAGCAACCACTTTTACAGACATACCAAATGCTGTTCAGTACGAAGCACGTGCAATTATGGAAAAAGAGTTCTTAATTGTAGATTCTTTAAAAACCTATAAGTGGAAAATTTCTGGCGAAACTAAAACTATCGCAAAATATTTATGTAAGAAAGCAACTGCAATGATTACTGCACCGCAAATGACTATGCGTATGGGTGGTGGCGGCGGACGTAACAGAGACACAACAGCTGGTGCAAATACCATTAAAATGAAGGAAACAGAATTAGTAGTTTGGTATACCGATGAAATACCTGTTTCTGTTGGGCCTGATAATTATTCAGGATTGCCGGGTGCTATTTTGGAAATTGACATGGACAATGGTGCAACCGTAACATCTGCTGTAGAAATTACAGGAAAGTATCCTAAAAAGGAATTGGTTCAACCAACAAAGGGTGAAAAAATGACACGTACTCAGTTTATGGATAGTATGAGAAAAATTATGGAAGATATGCAAAAGGGCGGAGGCTTTAGAATGGGAGGCGTAAGTATCAGGGCGAATAACTAATTATCCTTTTTTAAGATAAATACTAAATAAGAAGCTCTCGGGCTTCTTATTTAGTTATGGTCCATTTCCAACCAATGGCAATATTTCGTGGCTCGCCCATATAATAAGAATAAGCACTACTGCCTTTTACACTGAAATTTTTTGTGGCCATAGTTGCATAATATGCATTTGTTAGGTTTAGTACATTTAGCCAAATTTCATTACGCTTTATTTTATAGCTCATCCTATAATTAAGTATATCAAATCCAGGGTACCTTGTTGCATTTGTTTCGTCCATAAAATAACTGGATTGATGCTGCCATTCTAAGGAGCTCTGCCATTTTGCATTTACGTTCCAATATATGCTCATGTTGCTAAAAAAACGGGGCGCTGCATTCATTTCGTTTCCACTTACATCGGTACCTTTTATTAAGGTGCTTTGGTAAGTATGCTTTGTATTGGTTGCATTCCAATGTATTTCCAACTGCTTACTAGCTTTGTATTTTAGTTGGTATTCAATGCCAATATGCTTTGTGCTTCCTGAATTTTGATTTAGGTTTACGCCGTCAAGTTGTCGTACTGATATAATTTCATTTTCACCGTTTAATTGATACAAGGAAAATTCGGCATACAAATTTTTGTACTGTGCCCAAGCACCCAATTCATAATTTTTAAATTGTTGAGGCAATAAATAAGGTACCCTTATAGCGTTATACATTTCAGTTATTTGTGGCGGCACAAAACCACCACTATAATTAAAATACCCGCCAATATTTTTCCTGTTGTAAGTGAAGCCAATTTTAGGCGTCCAATTGGTGAAATTATTATTGGAAGAAGGTGTTCCACTATTTAATTTATTTGCAAATAGGTATACGAAATTATCATAACGCAAGGTAATGTTCATGTTTAACGCATTCGTAATGCTAGTTAACAAGTTTACATAAACTGCTTTATTGCTTATTGAAGTGTTATAAGAAGTTAATACCGAGTCCGACGGGGGCCTGCTATAACTTATATATTTCCCAATAGAAGTGTCTTTTATAATATTAATATAATGAGCAACTAAGTTTTGTTTGGTGCCGTCCCAATAGCCACCTGCAATTAGTTTACTTTTTATTTTTTTCAAATTCCAAACTTGTTGAATATCCATTACAATAGAATTAAAGTGGTTGCTATTTTCAAGCCCCTTAAACTTTATCGGATTATTGGTGGACGCTATGGAATA
>JBEDKT010000148.1:0-2716 GCA_041172025.1 Bacteroidota bacterium | reverse complement strand
TTACTAATCCTACTGCCACTTGTTACAGCATTGGCAATTTTGTTCAGCAAAGGATTAAAACAAATTAGGGTTATAGGACTAGCTGGCTCAATTGCTCAATTGGGTTTGGCAGGTTGGATATTGAAGCTATATATGAACGAACGTTCCAATGGTAATACTACGGCCTATTTATTCGAATCAAATTATAGCTGGTTTAAAGCGTTGCATATTAATTATCATATTGGTATTGATGGTATATCACTTGCAATGATCCTATTAACATCTTTTATTGTCATAGCGGGCATATTGGTTTCATGGACAATGGAACAGTTGAGTAAAGAATATTTTTTCTTACTGGTACTACTAAGTTTAGGCGCTTATGGGTTCTTTATTTCTTTGGATCTTTTCACTTTATTCTTTTTCTTAGAAATTGCAGTTATCCCTAAATTCTTACTAATTGGTATATGGGGAAGTGGCAAGAAAGAAAATAGTGCGATGAAATTAGCTTTAATGTTAATGGCAGGTAGTGGATTAGTAATTGTTGGTTTATTAGGGGTGTTTTATAATACGGGCACATTTGACATAGTGGAGATAACGCAGTTAGGCATTTCGGTAGCAGCTCAGAAATTGTTTTTCCCATTTGCCTTTTTAGGGTTTGGCGTATTTGCAGCCTTATTCCCATTTCATACTTGGGTACCAGACGGACACGCTTCGGCACCAACTGCAGCTTCCATGTTTCTTGCAGGAATTTCAATGAAATTAGGTGGTTATGGATGCTTACGTATATCCTTATTAATGCCGAACGGTGCACAAGAATATGCTTGGATTATTATTTTATTAGCAACCATCGCAATTATATATGGCGCCTTTGCAACTATGATGCAAACCGATTTAAAATATATAAATGCTTATTCTTCTATCAGTCACTGCGGATTTGTAATTTTAGGCATTGGCATGATGAATAAAACTTCCATTAACGGCGCAGTAATTCAAATGGTATCCCATGGTTTAATGACGGCACTTTTCTTTGCTGCAATTGGAATGATATATAGCCGAACACATACTAGGTTAGTTGCACAACTAGGCGGCTTATTAAAAGCAATGCCTTTTATATCCACCGTATTTGTGATCGCTGGTTTATGTTCATTGGGCTTACCTGGCTTTAGCGGATTTGTGGCTGAAATGACTGTATTTATGGGCGCGTGGCAAAACCCCGATATTTGGCATAGGTTAGCAACCATTATTTCTGCAGCTTCAATTGTAGTTACTGCTGTATATATATTACGCGCCACAGGAAAAACATTAATGGGGCCAATCAGTAATGAACACGCCTTATTAACCGACGCAACTTGGAACGAAAAACTAGCGGCTGGATTATTAATTATAGGAATTTTAATAATTGGCATTGCGCCATTTTTAATTAACCAGCTAATTATGCCAAGCACTGATATATTAATGGCACAGTTTGAAAAAGCAATTACCCTTAAATGATTTGAATGATGTTAAATGATTTTTTTATACTACTACGACAAGAACTGATTTTATCAGCGCTTATTTTTTTATTGCTTTTTATAAAATTAGGGAAAGACCGAAGCAATGAAAACATATTGAACATAATTAATGTTGCTCTATTTGTAAACCTTGCAGCCGGTTTTTGCTGTATGCAAGAAGGCACCCTATTTAGCGGCATGTTTACTACGAATGCATTAATTACACTGCAGAAGAATATTTTAAACTTAGCTATTTGGATTATATCAATGCAGTCATTCTCGTGGTTAAAAACACATAAACATGTTATTGAGTTTTATATACTACTATTCACTTCCTTGTTAGGTATGTATTTCATGATATCAAGTGGCAACTTACTTATGTTTTATTTAGGACTTGAAATGTCTACTATTCCTTTAGCTGCCGCTGCTAATTTCGATTTGACAAAAAAGAAATCATCTGAAGCAGCCATGAAATTAATTATATCATCGGCTTTCGCATCGGGCATTCTTTTACTAGGAATTTCATTTTTATATGGAACAAGTGGTACTTTAAGTTTTGAAATATTACCCGCACACTTAGGAAACAATCCCTTACAACTATTTGCATTCATATTATTTATGTCTGGTTTTGCGTTTAAAATATCAGCAGTTCCCTTTCATTTATGGACAGCAGACGTTTACGAAGGTGCACCTGTAGCGGTAACCTCCTTCTTATCAGTGATTTCAAAAGCGGCCGTATTGTTTGCATTTGGTTCAATCTTGTACAAGGTTTTTGAACCAATAGCGACTACTTGGTATGCAGTGCTTGTTGTGCTATCCTTTGCAACTATACTAATTGGTAATTTATTTGCTATTCGACAAGAAAATTTTAAGCGTTTTTTAGCTTTTTCTTCTATCGCACAAGTTGGCTTTATATTAATAGGTATGTCGGGTAGCAGTCAGGCTGGTTTAGCTTCCTTAGTTTACTTTATTTTAATTTATGTATTTTCTAATTTAGCAGCATTCGGGGTAGTTTCACTTGTAAGTGCCTTAACAGGTAAAGAAAATATTGCAGACTTTAAAGGCTTTTACAAAACCAACCCAATACTTTCTTGGGTATTGACTATTGCGTTATTCTCCTTAGCAGGCGTGCCGCCTACTGCAGGTTTCTTTGGAAAATTATTTTTACTAATGGCAGGTGCGGCTAAAGACAATTATTGGCTAATCGCTTTTGCTGCATTAAATATGGTTATTTCATTTTACTACTA
>JBEDKT010000147.1:0-8130 GCA_041172025.1 Bacteroidota bacterium | reverse complement strand
CCAATGCTTCTTCGTCGGTTGCACTCATAAAGGTACCGCGCTTACTTTCAAATAAAAAAGCATGCAGAGGGCCAATACCCGGATAATCCAATCCTGCGGATATACTATGTGGCTCAACAACTTGACCATCCTTGGTTTGCATTAATATACTTTTACTGCCGTGTAAAATACCCGGCGTGCCTAACTGTGTTGTGGCTGCACTCATTCCTGAATACACTCCATGTCCCGCAGCTTCCACTGCAATTAATTCAACAGTTGGTTCATTTAAAAAATGGTAAAAAGCACCAGCAGCATTACTGCCTCCGCCAACACATGCTACCACATGCGTAGGAAGCTCGGTACCCGTTTTATCTTTTAGTTGTTTTCTAACTTCCTCACTTATTACACTCTGAAAACGTGCCACCATATCAGGATAAGGATGTGGCCCTACCACACTTCCAATAATATAATGGGTTTCATTTGGTTCATTAATCCAAGCACGAATAGCTTCATTCGTGGCATCTTTTAGTGTTTTACTTCCACTCTTAGCAGGCACAATTTTCGCGCCCAACATTTTCATCCTTGCCACATTGGGGGCTTGACGTTCAATGTCTTTTTCACCCATATAAACCACACACTCCATTCCCTTTAAAGCACAAACTGTTGCAGTAGCAACCCCATGTTGTCCGGCACCAGTTTCGGCAATAATTTTAGTTTTACCTAAACGTTGAGCCAATATAATTTGCCCAATAGTATTATTAATTTTATGTGCGCCTGTATGACATAAATCCTCTCGCTTTAAATAAATGGTAGCCCCAATTTCTTTACTCAAACGTTCAGCCAAAAAAAGTGGCGTTGGCCTACCGACATAATCTTTTAATAATGCAGCAACTTCTGCTTTAAAAGCAGGCTCCTCCATAATTTGCAAATACTGCTCCTTAAGTGTTTCTACATTCTTGTATAACATTTCAGGAATATAGGCACCCCCAAAATCGCCATAATATCCTTCAGCACTTGGCTTTTGATAATTTGTTGTTGTGTTAAATACAGACATTTATAAACGTTTTTAATTTTTCTAAATCTTTTACACCTGATTCTATTTCAAATTGACTATTTAAGTCCAAAGCCATTAAGGTATTACCTGCTTTGGTATTCCTCATTATTTTAATGCCTTGCTCGTCATTAGGACCAATACCTCCACTTAAAAAATAGGGCTTATCAATTGGGGTGTTTTTTAATAGTTCCCAATTAAAATGTTGCCCAGTACCCCCATACATTTTACTATCTGTGTCAAATAGAAAATAAGAAGCTGCTTGCTCAAAGGGTACAAAATTAGGCAACAAACCTCCTACTCTAAATACTTTAATAACAGGTATCGATTTTTCAACCGCTGCACAATAGTCAACATCTTCGTCCCCATGCAATTGAACCATATCCAAACCAGCTTCCTTAGCTATACTTAATAGTTGCTCCAATGGCTCGTTCACAAATACCCCTACCTTTTTGGCGTGACTAGGCTTGAAATTTGCCAAGTCATTTAATGTTAGCTTATCAAGCACATAACGCTTCGATGCAGGATAAAATATAAACCCTACATAATGCACTTCCATTGCATCCAATAAATTGGCTTGGTCGATGCTAGTTATGCCACATACCTTAAACTGCATTGGTTTGTACTTTAATTTGTTCAGAAAATAATTGAAATGCTTTTGCAGGATCGGATTGTTTCATAAAATACTCTCCCATCAAAAAACCGTCAAATCCTTCTTTCTTTAACAGTTTATACGTTTCTATATCGTAAATACCACTTTCTGCAATTGCTAATTTATCCTTTGGTAAAAGACTTCTTAATTTTAAAGAATGGTCAATATTTACTTCGAAGGATTTTAAACTGCGATTATTGATACCTACAATAGTTACCTCTTCATTTATAAATTCTAATTCCGACTCGTCATGTAATTCAAGTAATACTTCCATCCCTAATTCTCTGGCAGTACCAGCCAATAATTCAGTTTCTGCAGGTGTTAAGCAGGAAGCTATTAATAAAATAACTGAAGCACCATAGGCCTTTGCTTCAATTATTTGGAATTCATCAATAATGAATTCCTTTCTTAATACAGGAAGTTCGTTTTTTACCGCAACAGACAAGTCTGCTAAGCTTCCCCCAAAAAATTGCGTGTCGGTTAACACTGAAATACCAGCTGCACCATAATTAGTATATGCCGCCGTTACGGAGGCCACATCTGCAGTCGCATTAATAATACCTTTTGAAGGAGATTGTCTTTTAAATTCGGCAATGATCCCATTTTTATTTGGATCAAGTAAGCTTGCTTTTAAAGAAGCGCATTTTTGTCCAAATAAGGGCATCGCTTCAAGCTGCTCAATACTGATTTCTTTTTTGCGCGCTGCTACCTCGGCAAATTTACTAGCTACTATTTTAGTTAAAATATTCATACTTATTGTAGACTTATTAATTTTTTTAAACAATTATTAGCAGCCCCCGTCTCTAAACTATTCACCGCTGCTTGATAAGCCATTTCATAGTTTTCGTATTTCCCTGTAATTTGTAAGGCCATTGCTGAATTTGCCAAGACCACCGCATTTTGAGACCAAGTACCTTTTCCTTCGATAATATTTTTAAAAATAGCAGCAGCTTCCTCTACGGTATCACCTCCATGCAACTCCTTCGCAAAAACTTTTTTCTTTCCCAACTCATAAGGCGTCATAATAGACTCCCCTTTATTAGTTATGATTTTCGTGTCGGCGGTTAATGATATTTCGTCGTAACCATCCAAACTATGTATTAGCGTAAATTCCTTATTCAATAGTTGTAATACATAATTATAAATTCTTGCCATTTCTAAATTATATACTCCAATCAACTGGTACTTTGGCTGCACCGGATTCACAATTGGACCAAGCATATTAAAGAAGGTCCTTATGCCAATATTTCTTCTTATGGGTCCCACCGTTTTTAATGCTGGGTGAAATAAAGGAGCATGTAAAAAACAAATGCCTGCTTCCTTAACTTCCTTTGATAATAAAGCTTCTTCATTTTTAAAAGTATAGCCTAATTGTTCCATAACATTCGAAGACCCACTCACCGTAGACGCGCCATAATTTCCGTGCTTCACTACTGGTTGACCCGCACCCGCTACTATAAAGCAAGACAAAGTAGATATATTGAATGTGTCTTTCCCATCCCCACCTGTACCTACAATATCAATAGCATCGTCCACCCCTAAATTAACTTTCACTGCAAGTGATAATAATGCATCTCGGAAACCCATTAATTCATCAATGGTTATTCGTCGCATTAAAAACACGGTAACAAAAGAAGTCACTTCGTGTTCGTTATACATTCCTTGTGATATTTGAACCAACGCTTCTTTTGCTTGTTCCCGAGAAAGCGTTTTGTGCTCAAATAAATATTGTAATACTTTTTTCATCTTCTTTAATTTTTTAACCAGTTGCCGATAATTTTTGCACCGTCGGGTGTTAATACACTTTCGGGATGGTATTGCACTCCTTTAACGTCATATTGTTTGTGTTCTAATGACATTATATATCCTTCGTCGTCCTTTGAAGTAATAATTAAATCATTAGGGAAATTATTTTCCGCTACAACCCAACTATGATATCTACCTACACTAAAAATATTAGGTAGCCCTTCAAATAAAGTAGAAGGGTTTGTTAAATGAATGGGCGTTGCAATACCGTGATATACTTGACTCAAATTAATCAAGTCCCCACCAAAAGCTTCCCCAATCGCTTGCAGGCCTAAGCACACACCTAAAATAGATTTAGTAGCCGCATATTCTTTAATCAATGGCAATAACAAACCTGACTCCGAAGGTATCCCTGGCCCTGGCGATAGTAATATTTTATCATACCCTTTAACTTGTTCCAATGGAATTTCGTCATTACGGTATACTTCCACCTTTGCATCAGACAATTCTTTAATCATCTGTACTAAGTTGTAGGTGAAGGAATCGTAATTATCAAAAACTAATATTTTCATCTTTTTATTTTTTCTTTTCTAAAGCCTAATTATGCATGTATATTTTCAGCTAATACAATTGCAGTTTTTAAAGCATTTAATTTATTGTTCACTTCTTGTAATTCATTTTCTGGGACACTCGCTGCAACTACCCCTGCACCTGCCTGATAAGTAAGTGTATTTTGCCTACTTAAAAAGCTACGAATCATAATGGCTTGGTTACAACTACCATTAAAACCTACAAACCCAATGCACCCACCATAATAAGACCTCTTGGTAGGTTCAATCCCATCTATGATTTGCATGGCCTTAAATTTCGGAGCGCCACTTAATGTACCTGCAGGAAAAGTTTTTGCAATTAACTGAAACGGGTTCGTGTTTGGAGCAACTGTTCCTTCTACCTCACTCACTAAGTGAATAACATGGCTATAGTATTGAACTTGACGGTATTGTTTTACATGTACTTCACTGCAAACCCTGCTCAAATCATTCCTTGCCAAATCTACTAGCATTACATGTTCTGCATTTTCTTTAGGGTCGTCCAATAATTTTTGTGTCATTGCTAAATCAACTGCAGCGTCTCCACTTCTTTTGAATGTACCTGCTATTGGATGTACTATTGCTTTGCCGTTGTTAATCACAATTTGTGCTTCAGGAGACGAGCCCATTAATTTATAATCACCGTAATCAAAATAAAATAAATAAGGAGAAGGATTAATATTCCTAAGTGTTCTGTAAACGTTAAATTCATCACCTTGAAAGGACTGTTGGAATCTTCTGCTTAATACAATTTGAAAAACATCGCCTCTCATACAATGTTGAATACCCTTCTGCACTGAGTCTCGATATTCTTGGTCAGTTAAATTTGAACTTTCAACGCCTTTAATACTAAAAGGATACTGTGGCACATCCTTACTTTTAATAAATCCAAGCAAGGCATCATATTCGGAATCAATTCCTTCTAATTTATTTTCGCAAATAAAAATTTCATCTTTAAAATGGTTAAATGCAATAATGTACTGATACAAACGGTAGCGCATTAAAGGAATCACAGGTGCCCCTTCCTTAAATTGAATTGTATCAAAAAAGGGAATGGCATCATAAGTAGTGTAACCATATAAACCCTGCGCAAACGCGGCTTCTTTTATACCATCACCAGTCATTTCATACTGTTGCATATAAGCCCATATTCTGTCGGGTGCAGCTTGTACATTATTAATAGTCTCTTTTACAGGATCGAGCGTAGGGTATTTATATTCAATTTCATTTAAGGAAGATATTTCAATACCCCCAATTGCATTAATACCAATAAACGAATAACTATTTTCAGATGCATGCGAATCGGTACTCTCTAGCAAAATGGTGTCTCTAAATTGATCTCTCAAACGTAAATAAATACCAACGGGCGTGTAAGTGTCCGCCAACATTTTAGTAACAGTGGTATTTATAATCATTTTTTTCATAATACTTCATTCATGCGTTAAAAAAAGAAAACCCCGACAATTGATGTCGGGGTTTAATGTATAATTTGACAAATAGCAATGTCACTACAATACCCCAACGGAGTTTGTATGCCACCACCACATGTTATTTATCTTGTTCATTGATTTCATTCTATAGCAAATTTACTACTTTACTCATTTTCAGCCAAAAAAACCTCAGACCTTCTACTTACAACTGTTAAGCCTTACAAAACCCCCTTAGTACTAGGTAAAGCATCACTATTAGGGTTGCGTTTTACAGCCATTTTAATAGCTTTGGCAAAGGCCTTGAAAATGACTTCTATCTTATGGTGCTCGTTTTCCCCTTTACAACTAATGTTCAAATTACATTTAGCCCCATCGCTAAAGGATTTGAAAAAGTGAAAAAACATCTCAGTGGGCATTTCTCCAATCTTCTCTCTTGAGAAATTAGCATCCCAAACTATCCAGTTTCTGCCGCCAAAATCAATCAATACTTTTGCTTCTGCCTCGTCCATTGGTAAAGCATAGCCATATCGCTCCATGCCTCTTTTATCTACTAAGCCTTTAGCGAAGGCTTCGCCTAATGCAATGCCCACATCTTCAATGGTATGATGCTCGTCAATATGTAAATCACCATGGCATTTAATATTCAAGTCAATTTGTCCATGTCTGGCAATTTGCTCTAACATATGATCAAAGAATCCTAAGCCTGTACTTATATTAGCGTCTCCCCTTCCATCCATATTTAGGTCAATGCTAATTTTTGTTTCCTTGGTATTACGTTCATGTTTTACGTGCCTTAAACCTAATTTCAAAAAAGCATAAATATCGTTCCAGCTTTGTGCTTCATAAGCGATTACCGGTCTTAATGCTGTTTCTTGTTCAGGCGTAAGTGAATGTAAATTCGACTTCAAGTAAATTGCCTTACAGCCTATATTCTTTGCTAAAGCAATATCACTCCATCTATCCCCAATTACATAAGAATCATGCATGTCAAAATGAACATTACTAATAATATGCTTTAATAATGCAGTGCCTGGTTTACGTGTTGGTAAGTTATCCTCGGCGAATGTATTGTCTATGAATATTTCATCAAATACAAAACCCTCGCCTGCCAAAGTACGCAACATTAGTTGTTGATATGGCTCAAAGTTTTCGATAGGATAACTTGCAGTACCTAGGCCATCCTGATTTGTCACCATCACTTTATAGTACCCAAATTCATTCGCAATTTTTTGTAAATTACTAATTGCACCTGGCACAAAACTAGTTTTAGAAATATGATCTACTTGAAAATCAGCTGGTGGTTCTTCCAAAATAACACCGTCTCTGTCAATAAATAATATAGGTTGCATAATAGGATATTTTAGATTTACTTTTTCTTTAAATGCTTTTGAACTTGAGCTACCGTAACCTCAGCAGCTTGGTTGGACCAACTCTTTCTAATATAAGTTAATACAGCAGCAATTTGGGTTGATGTTAAATCGGCATTAGCTGGCATAGCATTACTATAATAAAAACCATCTAAGGCAATTCTTTCATTATATCCGTATCGAATAATTTTTACTAACCTAGCAATGTCATTCCCTACCACATTAGTAGCTCCATCCAGAGGTGCGTTTAAATTGGGCACCCCGCCACCGTCTGCTTGGTGACAAACCAAACATTTAGTTTTATATACTTTTTCACCAACTGTCCCATTTTGCCCTTTCGCGAAATAAAAAAATGTAAGCAATAGGAAACTAACAAATAACTTCTTACTCATAAACTAAAACTATTTATTAAAAGTTATTTTAAAAATTGCACCCTTGCTGTCATCACTTACATACAAAGCACCGTCCGCGCTTTCTGCTAAACCACAAGGTCTTGCTTTAGCATTCCTAGGGTTAGCAACTTTAGTGTCTGCAGGAAGTCCTGAAAATCCATTCGCAAAAATCTCCCAATCACCTGAAGGCTTGCCATTTTTAAAGGGTACGAATGCCACAAAATAACCTTCTTGTGGAAGTGGCGCTCGGTTCCATGAACCATGAAATGCTATAAAAGCACCGTCCTTATATTTTGCAGGGAATTGATCTCCTTTATAAAACAACAAAGACATTGGCGCCATATGCGCCGGAAAAGCAACTAATGGATCTAATGCATTATCGCCTCCTACCTTTTTACCATCGCCGCCATATTCCGGAGAAATAATTTTTTTATGTTGGATAGGATCATAGTATACATAAGGCCAGCCACAGTCATCTCCTTCTTTAACTTCATACATGGTTTCTCCAGGTAATTCTGCATTTTGTTCATTTGTATAAAGTGCAGGAAAAAAAGAATTAAGTTGATCACGACCATGTTGAGTTACAAATAAACTATTTGATGTTGTATTCCAATCCAAGCCAATTACATTTCTAAGTCCAGTAGCATAGCGCTTACCGTCAATATAAGTTTGATTTGTTTTTAAGCCATCGAATTTCCAAATACCACCTGCCGAATCCAAAATTGGACAAGGCAACATCCCTTTTGATCCAGGTGTTCTGTCTTTTTCCTGACAAGCATTTGAATAGGCTCCAATATTAACGTAAATATTACCCTTAGGGTCCAAGGTGATTGATTTAGAAGCATGTTGTCTTCTGCTTAGCAATCCTTGTATAATAGTGTTTGGTGAACTAGCATTCAATACCTCATCGTTCGCATCTAATT
>JBEDKT010000146.1:0-3229 GCA_041172025.1 Bacteroidota bacterium | reverse complement strand
CACTTAGCAGAATATATTACAAGTGCAAAAATTACTGATGTTTGTGCTGAATTAAATACTTTGGTGGAAGGTCGTGTAATGGATGACGATGGCGCAGTAATGTTAAAATTTGACAATGGCGCAAAAGGGGTATTAATGGCTTCGCAAGTGGCTGCGGGAGAAGAAAACGCATTAAAAATTAGGGTGTATGGAGAATTAGGAGGTATTGAATGGTTCCAACATGACCCAAATACCTTAACAGTAAGGTGGCTGGACCAACCAGCTCAAATACTAAGGGCAGGTGCTAACTATGGCGCACATTTATCCTCCTTTGCAACTCATAACTGTCGCACTCCAGGAGGCCATCCCGAAGGATACCTTGAAGCTTTTGCAAATATTTATCGCAACTTTGCTCTAACACTTGGTTGCAAAATTGACGGCACAACGCCAAGTGCTGAAATGTTGGATTTCCCTGGTGTCGAAGACGGATTAAGAGGTATGGCATTTATAGACAATGTCGTAGCTTCGGCTCATTCAGATAAAAAATGGACCCCATACGTTTTATAATAATGTAGCGCATTAAAAGCTAGATAAAGATTTTCATATGACAACAGTTAAAGGACCAGGTATATTTTTAGCACAATTCATGGGCGACACTGCCCCTTTCAATACTTTGGAAGGCATTTGCAAATGGGCGGCTGGATTGGGTTTTAAAGGTGTGCAAATTCCAAGTTGGGATGCAAGATGTATTGATCTAAAAAAAGCAGCAGAAAGTAAAACTTATGCAGACGAAATAAAAGGAATAGTAAATAGTGCCGGTTTAGAAATCACAGAACTATCCACTCACTTGCAAGGTCAATTAATTGCAGTGCACCCTGCCTATGATGCACAATTTGATGGGTTTGCTCCAAAGGAAGTGCACGGAAACGCGAAAGCAAGAACGGCATGGGCAGTTGAGCAATTACATTATGCTGCAAAAGCTTCTCAAAATTTAGGCTTAAATGCACATGCAACATTTAGTGGTGCCTTACTATGGCATACGGTTTACCCTTGGCCGCAAAGGCCTGCAGGACTAGTAGATACAGGTTTTACAGAATTAGCAAAACGCTGGATGCCTATCCTAAATGCATTTGACGAAGTAGGTGTGGACTTATGTTACGAAATACACCCGGGAGAAGATTTACATGATGGCGTTTCCTACGAAATGTTTTTAGATAAAGTAAATCAACACCCACGGGCTTGTTTATTATATGATCCATCACACCTAGTATTACAATGCATGGATTACTTAGGATACATTGATGCTTTTCATGACCGCATTAAAATGTTTCATGTTAAGGACGCTGAATTTAACCCGTCCGCCAAACAAGGCGTTTATGGCGGTTATCAAAATTGGATTGACCGTGCAGGCAGGTTTAGGTCATTGGGAGATGGGCAAGTAGATTTTAAAAGTATATTCAGCAAACTAGCTACTTACGATTTTAAAGGATGGGCTGTAATGGAGTGGGAATGTGCCATTAAGCATCCTGCAGTAGGTGCAGCAGAAGGGGCTATCTTTATACAAAACAATATTATTACAGTAACCGATAAGGCATTTGATGATTTTGCAAGTACTGGTTCAGACGAGGCTTTTAATAAAAAAATATTAGGAATATAAATAACAATTAAAAAATAAATAACAATGCGTAAAGTATTATTTACAATGACAGCTGCAGTATTAATTATGTCTTGCGGTGGTGGCGATACAACAAAAGAATCAAGCACAGAAACTACGACAGCTTCTACAAGTTCATTATCGGATAATCCTGATTACCAAAAGGGCATGACACTAGTTGCAGGAAGTGATTGTTTAACTTGTCATAAAGTAAGTGAAAAAAATATTGGACCATCTTATAAAGATGTAGCAGCTAAATACGAAAATAACGATGACAATATTGAATTATTGGCTTCAAAAATCATGAAGGGCGGAAGTGGAGTTTGGGGAGCTATTCCAATGACAGCTCACGCTAACTTGAAACAAGAAGACGCTGAAGCAATGGTAAAATACATTTTACTTTTAAAGAAATAATATACTACTAAACCATAAAAATTGCTAAATGAAATATAAAATTCTAACCGCACTTACACTTTTTGTTTGCTTACAAGTAACTGCTCAAAAAAAATGGATCCCATTATTTGATGGGAAAACCACAAATGGCTGGCACACTTACGGTGAAAAAAAGGTGGGCGCCGCTTGGAAAGTTGTTGACGGCTCCATTACTCTTGACCCTACAATAAAAGAAGGCAGAGGTGATATTGTAACAGACGAAAGCTTTAATGATTTTCAATTAGAATTAGAATGGAAGATTGCTAAAAACGGCAATAGTGGTATTATTTTCTTTGTACAAGACGACAAAACAAAATTCAATTACGTTTGGGCGACAGGTGCAGAAATGCAAGTATTGGATAATGATGGTCACAACGACGGAAAAATTATCAAACACCGAGCGGGTAATTTATATGACTTAATTGCAGGACCAGAAGGTGTCGCTAAGCCTGTAGGAGAATGGAATAAAGCAACTGTTACTAATGAAAAGGGTAAGTTGACATTAACGCTTAATGGCGTTGTAACTGCTACCACAACATTAGGAGATGACAGTTGGAAGGCATTAGTGAAACAAAGTAAATTTCACGATAGCGATGATTTTGCAAAAATATTTTCAGGGCATATTAGCCTACAAGACCATGGTGATGCAGTATGGTACAGAAATATTCGTATCAGAAAATTATAATGGACCAACTATTACCCGATCATGAACATTTTATGCGTCAGGCCCTCGTGCAAGCACAGAGGGCCTTTGATGCGGACGAGGTGCCCGTTGGCGCAGTAGTAGTAATGCACAATAAAATTATTGCGAAAGGGCACAACCAAGTTCAATTATTAAAGGATGTTACAGCACATGCCGAAATATTAGCAATTACAAGTGCTTGCGAAGCAATGCAAGAAAAGTATTTAACCGAAGCTACCTTATATGTGACAGTAGAGCCTTGTCTAATGTGTGCTGGTGCTTTGTACTGGAATAAAATTGGTCATATTGTGTTTGGGGCATCCGATGCAAAAAATAGTTACCGTCGTGTAACCGAAAAAAATCCATTCCATCCTTCTACTACACTCGTAGGTGGAATTCTACAAGAAGAATGCGCCGCGCTCATGCAAGCATTCTTTAAAGCTAAACGTTAGTACTCCTTACCCCGCCCCCCACCGCTTAAC
>JBEDKT010000145.1:0-2817 GCA_041172025.1 Bacteroidota bacterium | reverse complement strand
AGAATTTTATTTACCATTTCGACAAAGCACATAATTCATTCACTATAAACTTAAAACAAAAGTATCCAAAGTTAACAGCGAACGAATTAAAGCTATGTACATTTTTACGCCTGAATTTATCGACAAAGGAAATAGCACAGTTAATGAATATATCGCTACGCGGTGTAGAACTTGGCAGGTATAGGTTACGTAAGAAATTAGAATTGCCCACCGAAACAAGCCTGTTTGATTTCTTTAATGGAATTTAGGGTTAGTTGCTTTCGTTTTTTTGCGACTTCTTTTGTGCCTTCTTTTTTGCTATCACGCTTTTACTAAGCTGATAGCTAATAGTTAGTTTATAGTTTTTTGTATTGCTAAAGCTATTACTGTTAACAATAAAGTTGCTGCCCTGTGTAAAGCCCACAAATTTGGTAAGGCCAAAAGGGTCAACCACGGCAAGGTTTACTACTAATTTTTTGTTTAAAAATTTATGCTGTACGCTTAGCCTCATGTTAATATTACTACGTGACTTACCCTGGGGGTTTGCAATATTATTATACTTATTACTAGCTTCAAACATAGTTAAAGGGCCAGGCGTGTAGGTATAGTTAAGGCCAACATAATAACTTCCCCCGTCTCTATAGCGCAACAACAATTTATCGGCTTCGTTGTACTTATTGTAATTAAGGCCGGTGCTAATATTTAATTTAAACTTACGCGTAACCGTAATACCTGTCCAAATACTTGCTTGGTATTCAACCTGGTCAGAAATGTTCTTATAAGTGGTTTGCGTAATGCCGGTAGCAACTAATGTGCGAATGGGACTAAAAACATCCTTAATGGTATTGTAACCAAAGCTTGAATTCACATTTATTTTTTTACCAGAAAAGCCAAAAGTAAAATCCCAGCTATTGGTAAGGGCGGGTTTAATATAAGGGTTGCCAAAACGCACATTAAAAGGGTCGGTATAGTCAATGCTTGGGTTAAGTTCGGCAATACCTGGCCTACGAATGTTTTGCTTAAATGTAAGTGCCGCATTCAATTGTTTGGTAAATTCTTTCCTGAAAGTAAGGTTAGGCAATAAGCGCCAATAGTTGTTATTGGCGTTCACCGCATTGCCTTTAATAAAATTAAAACTAGCGGTGGTATATTCACTTTGTGCACCAAAAATAATACGCCAGCCAGCAGGCAAAATAAATACCGAACCCACACGTGCCGTAATAATGGTTTGGTAAAAGAAAAAGTTATTACTAAGTGAGTCAATTAAATAATAGGCATTGTTAGCGTTGTTAAAATAGTTCGCATTTAAAATATTGTGGTTGTCGTTGCCGGTAAACGAAAAACCCGTGTTCAATATTTTCTTGGCCGAACTGTTTAAGGGCTTCGCATAATTAAAGCGCAAGTAGTAGGAAGTATTATAATTATCGGACAGTTGGTTTTGAGCAGAATCGGAACCAATAGGAATATATTCTTGCAACAATTTATTAGTGGCAAGGCCTTGCTGCAAAAAGTCCTTGTCGTTTTGGTTCTTCCCAAAATTAATCCCTGAATAAATTTGAATTTTTTCGGCAGGGTTTTTACCCTTCCATAAATAGGAACCGGTAAAACCATGGCTGTAATTATTACCAATAAAATGCACGTTGCGTTCACTCGCTTTCCAAATAGCTAAGTTGTTATTAATATTAGTGTACTGGGTATTGCTATTATTATTCACATAGTTGGTATTCCCTTGGTAAACAAAGCCAACACTATTACGCTTATTAAAATCGTAGTCGGCTTGTAAACGCACATTGGGATGCCAATTTTTATTGTAAAAATTAGTTTCGGAATAAAAGTAGTTGCTACTGTCCTTAAAAATATTTTGCCTACGCGTCCAGGAGTTGCCATAGTTCTCCCCTGCCCCTAAATTAATATTACTACTAAGTGACAGCTTAGGTGATTTATAATTAATGCTACTACTAGCCGACCCTTCCCCGCGCGTGCCAGCGCTAATAGCATAGCGTTGTGAAAAACCAATACGCCCCTTCTTGCTTACAATATTAATCACCGACCCGTCGTAGGTAGCATATTCGGGGGGAGGCGTTTGCATGAGTTCTACTTTTTCAATCACATTAGCAGGAAGGCTTTCTAATAAATCGGCCAGCTGTTGTGCATTTAAATTGGTAGGCTTTTCGTCAATTAAAATAAGGGGCATTTTACCTTTCACCGTTAAGCTGCCGTCGGGGTTGGCATTCACTAGTGGCATGTTCTTTAAAATATCGGTGGCATTGGCACCACTTGCAATAGGGCTTTCACTCACATTATAGGTAAGCACACCGTCTTTGTCTTCAATTAATTTTTTGTCGGCGTAAACCACTACTTCGTTTAAAGTAGTAGCGGCGTCCTTTAATAGGATGTCGTTAAAAACAAGTTCATCTTTTTCGGCGCGTATCCAAATACTGTCCACCGCATAGTTGGCAAAGCTAAGGGCGGCAATGGAAAGCTTATAATAGCCAAAACTAATTTTATCAAAACTAAAACTGCCGTTATTGTCGGAGAGTATTAATTTCTTTTGCCCCGTGTCGGCCATATTAAATAAGTAAACAGTTGCGCCCTTAATAGGCTTGCCCGTGCTAGCGTCTTGTATATTGCCCTGTAAGGAACCCAGGGATGCTAAAGTTTTGTTGTTTTGCCCAAAAGCAAAAACAGTACAAAAAAGGGCTAATAAAAAAATAGGGGCTTTACTCATTATTGGCTACAAAAGTAGCATAAAAAAACCACCTTAAATAGGCACTGCTCCCCCAAACAGTTCCAATTAAAGTGGTAGGTTTCAAAAAATTAGCAAGCTAAAGTTTGAAT
>JBEDKT010000144.1:0-7774 GCA_041172025.1 Bacteroidota bacterium | reverse complement strand
ATTATAAAGCGTGCCTTTAAAGTCCCCTTTAAAATTTAAATCTCCTAAACCCTCAAATGGGAAGTTTTTTATTTTTCCTAAAGCAGGAAGCCAATTCATTAAATCACCATAATTAGTTTTTGCCATCACATTGCTAAAGCTAATTTGAGTATTCCTCATGTCAGGGATACCCCTCATTGAAAAACTTCCTCTTACAAATGAATTATTGTATCGTGCTACTAGTTCAGTTGCTTCAAAATCGGCAACTGTTCCTGAAAAGTGAAAGCTCGTGTTTATTTTTTGCTTAAGTGTACCTAGTTCAGGTGCAAAGTAAGCAACGTCGTCGGAGGAAATGGATGCATTTGAAAAATGCGCCTTCATTATAACCTTGGTAACGTAGTTTTTAAAGTCGTTTGTAAAATCCTTGTACTGCATTGCATAGTAATTACCAATTGAACTTTTATTGGTAATTAAATTCAATTTATCGAGTTCCATAATTTCAGGAGTCATCCTAAAACTGGTAATTAGTTTTTTAATTTCAAAACCAGATCGTTCTTTTACACTCGCTTGAATTTCTGCTTTAATAGTGTCTTCAATAAAGCTAGCGTTTTTAATATGTGCATTCAGGTCGGTCATTCTAATATGCTCGCCATCGAAATAGGGTAATGGTTTGTTGAATTCATATTCAATCCAAAACTTACCTTTTATTATTTGAATGTCTTTTGCTTTAATTACTAAATGCCCTGGATTAAAGTATAGTTCGTTTTTATTTCTTTTAATTATTTTTGGTTCAAGTGCTTTAGGCCTAAGTCCTTTTTTTGCCTGAATGAGGTAGTAGGGTTTATTAGCGACTACTTGATCAATAAGGATACGCCCACCAATTATTGAATTAATATTAGCTAATAAGTTATTTGCTTTTAATTCCATTTTCTCGCCAATCCATTCATCGTCCATTATAAAATGAATATCGGACAAGTCTATTTTTTTAATGTCAAAATTTGTGCTGTCCTTTTTTGTACTATCTCCTTTAAATTTGTCAAGGATATAATCATAGTTCCATTTTACAGTAGAACGGTGTAAGTATACTTTAGCGCCAACTAAACCTAAGTAGCGTATTGTGGGTACTGAATCTGAAAAGAATAAATCGGTTAGCCTAAGCTTAAAGGACTTTGAGTATAATAGAGTGTCTTTGTGTTGGTCTAGAATTAGCACATCCTCCATATCCAGTTTATTGAACAATGTAAACCCTACACGACCTATTTTAACTTCCGTACCTATTGTAGTAGAAAACTTTTTAGCAATAGTTTGTGCCACCTTATTTTGTACCGCTGGAATGAACAAAATGAAGTAGCAAAATAGTAGTAAGCCAACTATTGCTGCAATAATAATTCTTAATATAGTAAGCTTGTTTTTAAACAAAGAATAGGTTTTTGTAAAAGTACAAAAATGCAGCCTAAAACTAGGGGATAAGTGTACATAAAACAAAAGGCCCAAATGGGCCTTTTGAAATAGTATTGTTAATTAGCTTTTAGTATCCGGCTACGCTATCATCACCTCTTTTATCACCAGCAGCTTCCAGTTTTCCTGCTGCATTTATAAGGATACCGTCCATGCGGCCAAATCGGCCTCTTTTTGTTACCGAATAACCCTTTGCTTTTAAAGTTGCAATAGTTGCTTCAGGGAAATCAGATTCTACATCTACTCTGTCAGGAATCCATTGGTGGTGAAAACGTGACGCGTCAATCGCTTGTTTAATAGTCATTTTATAATCGATAATATTCACTAAGCCTTCATATACTTGGTTCGGGATTGTAGTTCCACCTGGTGAACCAATGGTGATATAGGGTTTATTATTCACTGTCACTAATGTTGGCGTCATAGAACTTAACATTCTTTTGCCTGGTTGAATAGAATTTGCTTCACCACCTATTGCACCAAACATATTTGGAACGCCTGGTTTTACACTAAAGTCATCCATTTCATTATTTAAAAGGAAACCTGCACCTGCTACAATAGTCCTATTACCATAACTTCCATTTAAAGTGGTAGTATTCGCAACCATATTTCCTTCTATGTCCATGGTGCTAAAATGGGTTGTTTGTTCACTTTCCTTAGGTACACCTGCAAGCGTAATTTTGCTACTGCCGGCAACACCTGCTTGGAAATCTTTCATTCTTTCATTAACATATTCGTCACTTACTAAAGCGCTAGTGGGCACTTTCCAATAATCAGGGTCACCCATGTGTTCAGCACGGTCGGCATAAGCCCTTCTTTGTGCTTCTACCATCAAGTTAACCGACTCGAAGGTATTAAATCCCATTTTTGCAATATCATAAGGTGCTATCATTTTCATCATTTGTGCAATTATAATACCGCCGCTTGAAGGAGGAGCAAATGTGATAACATGATGATTTTTATAATCGAATTCAATAGGTTTTCTAAATTTTGGTTGGTAGCTTTTTAAATCAGCCTTGGTAATAATACCACCACCATATTCCATTTCTTTAACAATTAATTCGGCTGTTTTACCTTCATAAAAACCAGCTAACCCCTTTTTTTGAATACGCTTTAAGGTCGCCGCTAATTCAGGTTGGAATAGGGTATCACCTGCTTTCCATTTTTCTCTAGAAGTTAAAGCCGAAGCAGCAGCACTAAATTTTAAGAAGTCGGCGCGTTGACTATTTAAGCCACTCGCTTCCTTTTCTGTAAGTACATGTCCAAATTCTGCTAATTCAATAGCAGGTTCTAATAAATCGGCCATTGGTAATTTAGCAAAACTGTGTGTACTAAACATCCCAGCTACACTGCCTGGTATCCCAGAAGCAGTAGGCCCGTCCTTAGATTTATCGGTAATGGCTTCTCCTTTTGCATCTAAATACATGTCACGGTTTGCCTTTGCAGGGGCCTCTTCGCGGTAATCAATACCTATTAAAGTACCATCTGCTTTTCTTCCTAACATAAAACCTCCTCCGCCAATATTTCCTGCTGCGGGGTGCACAACTGCTAAAGCAAATTGCACAGCTATTGCAGCATCAAACGCATTACCACCTTGTTGCATGATTGCAGCACCCACCATACTTGCTAAAGGGTGCGCCGACGTTACTGCAGCATTATTATAGGACTGTTCCTTTACTACTTCAAAATTATATGGGTTAATTTGAGGGTTGGCTTTAAAAAACTTTTGTGCCTGTACAGTACCTGTTGCCAATAAAAATAGTAGGGCAGTTAAAGTAACTGAAAGTTGCGCCTTCAGATGCATTTGATTCATAGGTTAATTCGTTAAGTTGTAAGCGTAAATTACTTAAATATTTAGTAATCTACAATAGGGTGTAACAGTTGTGTAAAACTATAGGTAGTTAGCCTTCAAAAAAGGCCGTTTTTTTCTTATTTTTAGGGATAAGTATTTTAATAATTTTCTATATCAATTTATCCCTATGAATTCGATGATTAAATCCATTACAGCCCTTTTTGTGGGTATTGTATGTTTACCACTTTTAGTTAGTGCGCAAACAGTCCCAAGCCCAGAAGCATTTTTGGGATATAAAGTGGGCACTACGTTTACAAGACATCACCAAATTGTTGCTTATTTTAACACCATCGCTAAGGCAAGGCCCGATATGGTAAAGTTAATCCCTTATGGTAAAACCAATGAGGGTAGAGAACTACTTGTGGCTGCAGTTGGCACCCCTGAAAATATTGCACAATTGGCGCAAATTCAAAAGCACAATAAAGGCTTAGTGGAAGGCACGGTGACAGATTTAAACCAGCCTGCAATTGTTTGGTTAAGTTATAATGTACATGGAAACGAGCCTGCTTCTTCCGAAGCTGCTTTACTAACATTGCACGCTTTGGTTGACCCAGCAAATGCGAAAACAAAAGAATGGTTAAAAAACACGATCGTAATAATTGACCCATGTATTAATCCAGATGGGCGTGACCGTTATGTGAACTGGTATAATAATGCTGTAGGTAAAGTATATAATGCCGACCCTCAAGCAAGAGAACATATGGAACCATGGCCAGCAGGAAGAACAAATCATTACAATTTTGATTTGAATCGTGATTGGGCTTGGCAAACTCAGGTGGAAACGCAACAGAGAATTCCTTTGTATCAACAGTGGTATCCTCAAGTGCATGTTGACTATCATGAGCAAGGGTACAACGAGCCTTATTATTTTGCCCCAGCTGCAGAACCAATACATGATGTAATTACACCTTGGCAAAAAGAATTCCAAGTTCAAATAGGTAAGAACCATGCAAAATATTTCGATCAAAACAATTGGTTATTTTTCACCAAAGAAAGGTTTGACTTACTATATCCTTCTTATGGGGATACCTACCCAATGTACAATGGTTCAATTGGTATGACTTATGAAAAAGGCGGAATTAGCGCAGGTTTAGGAGTAATTGATGACAGCAAGGATACCGTTACATTAGTGGGTCGTGTGCAAAATCATTTTACTACAAGTTTATCTACAGTTGAAATAAGTGCAGCAAATAAAGAAAATTTAGTGAGTGCATTTAAAAAATATTTTGATAATAGCAGGGCAGGAAATATTTCAACGTATAAAACTTTTGTGATGACTGCAAAGGAACCGCATGTGCTTGAAGCATTAGCGGCTTTATTAAAAAAGAATGACATTCAATTCGGTACAATTACTAAAAATACTGCTTTCAAAGGCTTTGATTATGCAACTAAAAAGGAAGCCGATTTTGTAAACGAAGGCTATACGTTAGCAGTAAGTGTTGCACAAGCGCATGGAGTAATGGCAAGGGTGTTGCTTGAGCCAGTTACACAAATTAATGATTCAAATACCTACGATATCACTGCATGGTCGTTGCCTTATGTATTTGGTGTACATGGTTATGCTACTAAGGATAAGTTAGCTGTACAAAATGGATTTGCTATAAATGCAGTTACTATTGACGATACAAAATATGGTTATGTGATTCCATATAATTCATTTAAATCGGCTAAAGTATTGGCTGCGTTGTTAAGTAAAAATATTAAAGTGAGGTACGCTGAAAAACCTTTCACTAATAATGGTGTTTCTTTTGAAGCGGGTGCTTTAATTGTTTTAAAAACAAGCAATTCCGATAATTGGGCAGCAGACACAAAAGCAATTTGCGAAGCTGCGCAATTACAAGCAACAGCGGTTAATTCTGGTTGGTCTGAAAAAGGAAGTGATTTTGGGTCGCCTGATATTAAAATAATTAATCGTGCACCAAAGGTGGCAATGTTTACCGGCGAAAATGTTCTTGCATTAACATCGGGTGAAGTATGGAGTTATTTTGATCAACAATTAAATTATCCCATTACACAATTGAACTTTTCTAATTTAAATAGAATTGATTTAAATAATTATGATGTTATTATTGCTGCCGATGGCGCTTACAAAGACATTAATGGTAAAGCAGCAACAGAAAAATTACAGGCATTTGTGAAAAAAGGAGGCGTTTTAATTGCATTGGAATCTGCTGCAAAATTATTAGCATCTAATAGCGACTGGGGTGTTAAGGCTAAAGAATTACCAAAAGAAGAACAACCTACGGTTAACAATGTAAGTAAGTATGGCAAAGCAGTTGAAGACGCTTTACAAACTTCTATTCCAGGTTCAATTTATAAAGTATATATGGACGATACACATTCTTTAGGTTATGGTACTGGCGGTGTTTATTACACTAACAAGCAGGACCTTACTTTATATGAACCATCAAATGATGTTTGGAATGTTGGTGTTATTAAGAAGGATAGCTATATAGCAGGTTTTGTAGGTGTTAAGGCAAAAGCAATTTTACAAGAAGGTGTAATAATGGGTGTAAAAGAAATAGGAAAAGGTAAATTAGTTTATTTGGCAGACGACCCTATGTATAGAAATTTCTGGGAAGGCGGCAAGTTAATTCTTGCAAATGCTATTTTCTTTAACGGTAACTAAAACAAATAGCATGCGCAAATCCTTTGCACTATTGCTTGTTTTATGTAGTTTTTCTCAATGGGGAATTGCACAAAAAACAAGCGCTGAAATCTTGACTCAACTTAAAAAGGTTGGCGTACTTGGGAGTGTGCTATATATTGCTGCACACCCCGACGACGAAAACAATAGCTTCCTTCCTTACCTTACAAAAGAAAGAAACTACCGTGCTGCCTACTTAAGTTTAACACGCGGTGACGGAGGCCAAAATTTAATTGGCAAGGAACAAGGGATTGAGTTAGGATTAATTAGAACGCAGGAACTATTAGCTGCAAGAAATATAGATGGTGCTGAACAATATTTTACTAGGGCTTATGAATTTGGCTTTAGTAAATCATCCGAAGAGGCCCTTCGTATTTGGGATCATGAAAAAGTATTGGCTGATGTGGTATGGGTAATAAGAAAATTTCAACCAGATATTATAATTAATAGGTTCCCAGGTGACGCTAGGGCTGGCCATGGTCATCATGCTGCGAGTGCAATTATTGCTAATGAAGCCTATGCAGCCGCTGCAGACAGTACAAGGTTTCCGGAGCAGTTTAATTACGGAGTAACTGTTTGGAAAGCAAAAAGGATACTATGGAACACTTTTAATTTTGGTTCCTTAAATACCACTAACGACAAGCAATTAAAACTTGAGGTAGGTGGGTTTAATCCAATTATTGGTAAAAGCTATGGAGAACTAGGTGCCGAGGCAAGGACCATGCATAAAAGCCAGGGGGAAGGTAGGCCAAGAAGAAGAGGCCCGATTTATGAATACTTTGAAACAATCGGTGGAGAAAAACCACTGAATGATATAATGGATGGTGTAAATACAAATTGGACAAGGCTAAACGCACCAGCAATTCAACAAGAAATAAATACGGTACTTAACGCGTTTAATTTGCAGGAGCCTGCTGCTTCAGTTCCTGCTTTGGTTAATTTGCATGAACGTATTGCAATGCTTCCTAATAGTATTTGGAAGACAGTTAAGTTAGCGGAACTGCAAAACCTGATTAAAGAAAGTGCAGGTATATTTATTGAAGCAACTACGCAACAACAACAAGTAGTACCTGGTACAAATTTACAAGTTCAATTTTTATTAAATCAAAGGAGTAATGCGGTTTCAACAATACAGCAAATAGTTTTACCAGGAAAGGATAGCTTGCTTAATACAATTTTACAGAATAACCAAAGTATACAATTTGGGTATACTTTACAAGTGCCAAAATCACAATCAATTTCTCAACCTTATTGGTTGGCAAATTCGAAAACAGAGGGTATGTTTGTAGTGAACGACCAGCTACTAATTGGCAAAGCAGAAAATGAACCATGCTTTAATGGGACAGCGTCCATTAATATTGCGGGTAAATTATTTCACTTTACTTTTCCCATACAATATAAATACTTGGATTTAACGAAGGGGGACGTATACCAGCCGATAGCTGTGATTCCTGAACAAGAAATTAAATATGAAAAGGAACTTTATTTAAACAAAGGGTTTACGCCTATTGATGTGGCTTATCAAAATATACATCACCAAGGAAAAATAGAACGCATTCAATTTAAAATGAAGTCGTCGACTGATACATTGCCAACGCCTGCAGACGCTGTTTATTCAAGAAACATTCAATACGACCATATCCCCACTATTACTTATTTCCATGCGGCTACAACAAAGATGGTTAATATTCCAGTAAAAATAAAAGGAAACAAAGTTGGTTATATTGACGGTGCAGGAGACAAATTACCTGAAGCAATTATTGAATTAGGATATGAATTAACTGTTTTAAAAGAAGCAGATTTTGTGCTAGAAAAATTAAAAAGTTTTGATGCTATTGTAG
>JBEDKT010000143.1:0-4341 GCA_041172025.1 Bacteroidota bacterium | reverse complement strand
CGCCTACTTCTTTGACACCTGAACAGGTAGAAAGAAGGAAGAGTAAATTCTGGGATCGCTTCAAAAACAACTTGATTGAAATATTCAGTGAAGAAGAAGACACAAAAATGAATTAATTTAGCAACGTACTAACCCAACTAAAAAACAACTAACTAATGATTCAATTTGACTTACCTAAGCAAAAATCATCCATCATCAAGGTACTAGGTGTTGGCGGCGGAGGAAGCAATGCCGTAAATTTCATGTTCCAACAAGATATCGAAGGTGTTGATTTTATAATATGCAATACAGATTCAAAGGCGATTGAAAACAGCCCAGTTCCCAATAAAATTCAATTAGGACCCCATTTAACGCAAGGCTTAGGTGCTGGTGCCGACCCTTCGGTGGGTAAGTTAGCAACTGAAGAGTCGTTAGATGAAATAAAGAAAATATTAGAAGTCAATACTCGTATGGCTTTCATCACAGTAGGGATGGGTGGTGGAACAGGTACTGGCGGTGCCCCAATTATTGCAAAAATCTGTAAGGATTTAGGCATATTAACTGTGGGTATTGTCACAACACCATTTGGGTTTGAAGGACCTCGTCGTCAAAAACAAGCTGAAGAAGGTATTAACCAATTGAAGCCTTATGTTGACACCCTTTTAGTTATTTCAAATGACAAGTTACGTATGCAATACGGCAACTTAAAAATGAAAGAAGCATTTACAAAAGCGGATAACGTTTTGGCAACTGCAGCAAAATGTATTACGGATGTAATTAATAGCCGTGGTCATATTATTGTTGACTTTGCAGACGTTTGTACCGTTATGAAAAACGGAGGTGTGGCTATTTTAGGAAAGGCAGAAGTGGAAGGAGAAAACAGAGCAGAAAGAGCTATCGAAGAAGCTTTAAATTCTCCATTATTGAATGATAACGACATTAAAGGAGCAAAATGGATTTTATTAAACATCAATAGTGCTGAAGGCGATTATGAATGCAGCATGGATGAATTAGAAACCATCAATAATATTCTACGTGCGCGTACAGGTGAGCATAGTGATGTGATCATGGGTATGGGTTACGATGAAACATTGGGAGAAAAAATTGGTATCACACTAATTGCAACTGGTTTCGAACATAAGGATCCATTTAAAAAAGAGGAACCAAAAAAAGCGGAGGCCCCAGCTGAGGAAAAGATTGTCATGACTTTGGTTACTGAAAACGCGCCAATGGCGAGTGCGGTTCCTGCAGAAGCAGTAGCCGAGGTACCAGTAGCTGAAAATATTGCTGAGGAGCCTATTGTAAATGAGTTAGAAAATGACAATCATTTTATATTAGACCAAACAAGCGAAGCAGCTGTTCAGTTTTCATTTGCAGCTCCAGCTGAGGAGGTTATTGAAGAAGTTATTGAAGAGGAAGTGTTAGTCGACTTAGATGAAGTTGCCGAATTAGCTGAACTAACTATTCAAGCTGCTGACATGCAAGAAGCATATTCTTTAACACCAACAATGGCGGAAGAAGAAATTGTTTCGAATGTATTTGTTTCAATCCCCGATGACACTGAAGAAGAAGCAGCCTACTTTGTTGCAAATGAAGTGGAAGAAGTACAAGAAGAACGTTTTGAATTAGATATGGAGGCAACCCCAGCAATGGATTTTAGTACAGAGTTTGTAATAAACAAGCCAGCTAATATTTATGCCGAAGTTGACTTTGAGGAAGCTACTGAAGAGGTGAAAGAAGAAGTTGAAGAAGAAGAATTTGAAGAAGAAGTAGTAGTAGAAGCAGCGCCTATTCATAATTACCAATTTGAATCAGTGGTAGAAACTGTATTTGCGGCAGAAGCAGAAGAAACACCGGTGAATGAATTTCAAAGTTCATTTAGGGTTGCTGAGCAAGAAGAACCTACTATGCAGTTAGTTATTAGAGAAGAAACAGAAGGAACGCCTGAGCCAAAAAGGTCGGCACATCCTTCGTATGATATTTCATTGGATAACGCTGAGGAACAAAGAAGAAAAGTGGCAGAAAGAATTCAAAAATTAAGAAATTTATCTTTCAATATTAATAACAGCACTGATCCAAACACCGAGTTTGATGCAGTACCTGCTTATGTGAGAAGAAACTTAGATTTATTTGGAAATACATTAGCATCAGTTGAGAACTACTATAGCAAGTACACTGTTGAACCTGATGAAAATAACCAAGCTAAATTATCTACCATCAATACCTTTTTGGATGGAAAAAAACCTGACTAGTTTCAATATATGAACAGTTGATTTTAGTTAAAACCTTCCCATTTTGGGAGGGTTTTTTTGTACCTTTAACATATGCAAACAGTACTTATTACAGGAGGAACGGGAATGGTTGGCCAAGCATTGGCTAACACATTCATTGACCATGGTTATGAAGTAATTGTATTAACTAGGTCAATGAAAAAGTCTAGTCGAATGCATTTGACTTACGCAATATGGGATATTGAAAAGCAATTTATTGACCCAGTGGCATTAAAGGCGGCTGACATAATAGTACACTTAGCTGGTGAAAGTGTTGCGGGAAAAAGGTGGTCGGTTAAAAGAAAAAAGGAATTAGTAGATAGTCGTGTACAGTCGGGGGCTTTGTTAGTAAAAGCATTAGGCGAAAATGAACATAAGGTAAAAACAGTGATTGCTGCTTCTGCAATTGGTTGGTATGGCCCAGATACACCAACGAGTTTGCAAAATGGTTTTGTAGAAACTGATCCAGCAGACAATGCCTTTTTGGGTGAAACTTCCAGGCTATGGGAACAGGGTATGCAACCAGTGAAGGAAATGGGAATAAGATTAGTCACATTTAGAATTGGAATTGTATTCAATAAGAGAGGTGGTGCATTAGCAGAATTTATAAAGCCTGCCATGTTTGGAATGGCAACTATTTTTGGCGAAGGCACGCAAATAGTAAGTTGGATACATCATTTAGATTTATGTAAAATGATTTTATTTGCAGCCGAAACGCCCGATTTGCAAGGGGTGTATAATGCCGTATCACCTGACCCAGTAAGCAATAAAGACTTAATAATAGCCATCACAAAAAAAATGCGTGGTTTTTATATTCCTATTTATGTACCAACCTTTGTATTAAAATTAATGCTAGGAGAGATGAGCGTAGAAATTTTAAAGAGTGCTAAAGTCTCCTCTAAAAAAATACAATCAGCAGGTTTCGTATTCGACTATCCTACATTAGACAATGCATTAACACAGTTATTTTAGTGCTTACTAATTTCTAATTGGTCTACCTGCAGTGATTACCGATTGAATTCTTTCCAATGTTTTCTTTTCACCACATAAGCTTAAGAAGGCTTCTCTTTCGAGGTCTAATAAATATTGCTCGTTCACTAATGTTGGTTCACTTAAGTCACCACCGCACATTACGTAGGCTAATTTCTTGGCTACTAATTTATCGTGATCTGTTGCATAACCACCACGCCACATGCCATTAATTCCAGCGTATAATGCCCCAAGGCCTGATTTTCCTAATACTTTAATATCTGTTCTTTGTAAAGGTTGAGTATAGCCAGCATTGAATAAACGAAGTACTTCTTCTTTCGCATTTGCAATTCTTCTTGACTGGTTCAATACAATAGCATCTTGCCCTTTTCTAAAAATACCCATGTCCATTGCTTCATGCGCTGAAGTGGCAACTTTTGCAGTTGCAATTTGCATGAACCTATTATTTAAGGTAATTGTTTCAGGTTCGTCGGCATGCATTTCGTCGGATGCTCTTAATACTAATTCCTTAGTACCACCACCACCAGGAATTACGCCAATGCCTAGTTCAACTAAACCAATATAAGTTTCAGCTGCAGCAACAATAGCGTCGGCATGCAAATTCATTTCACAACCACCACCCAAGCAAAGTCCGTGAGGTGCTGTTACCACAGGGATAGAAGAATAGCGCACGCGCATCATTGAGTTTTGGAAAGTACGAATAGCCATGTCCAATTCTTCATAGTCTTGCTCAATGGCTAGCATAAATATCATGCCCACATTGGCGCCCGCGCTAAACAAATTACCGTCGTTTGCAATTACTAAACCTTTACAGTTTTCTTCAGCTAACTGAATGGCTTTATTCAAACCTTGTAATACTTCAGCACCAATACTATTCATTTTTGTATTCCATCCAAAACCTGCAACGCCATCACCAATATCTACTAAATTACAAGCGCTGTTTTTCCAAATTGTTTTTTCTTTGAAATCTGAAAGTATTAAGAAGGACTCGCTACCAGGAATAACTTTGTAATCACTGCTAGCCACATCGTAATAATAACGTTTACCGTCAGCAACTTTATAAAAGGATAAGCCCTTGCTAAGCATAGTGTCAATCCATGGG
>JBEDKT010000142.1:0-4082 GCA_041172025.1 Bacteroidota bacterium | reverse complement strand
AAGATTTCTTGTCCGGTTGCTTCCCCATAATTTACAATTACCAAGGCTTGTTTATCATAACAACCCACATTGCCTTTTCTGGCTCCTTTCCATTCGCATGACTCAACTAACCAACCTGCTGCTACTTTATAGGTAGTATCAGTAATTGGGTAAGCTACAATTGCAGGAAATTTTTCTTTTAGTTGTTCAAAATTATCTTTGCTGATAGTAGGGTTTTTGAAAAAGCTACCTGCATTGCCTAGTTGTTTTGGATTAGGAAGCTTACTACTTCTTATTTGTATGATAACATTGGCCAATGATTCAAGGTTAGGATGTTTAACACCCTTCTCATGCAATGCATCCCTAATTGCACCATAGTCAGTCCTGAGCTTTGGTTGTTTCTGTAAAATAAAATTTACAGTAGCTATAAAGTACCTGTCTTTTTCTTTTTTGAAAATACTATTTCTATATTCAAATGCACAGTCTTTGTTTTTTAATTCAACCCATTTTTCTTCCTTTATGTCATAAGCGGTAACGGAGTCAATCACTTCCTGTACTTCAACCCCATAGGCGCCTATATTTTGAATAGGACTTGCGCCCACTGTACCAGGAATTAGACTTAAATTTTCAATGCCACCCCAGCTCTTTTGTACACAATAGCTTACAAAGTGGTGCCAATTTTCCCCAGCTCCAACCGATAATAAAACTTGGGTTGCGGTTTCTTCTATTTTTTTTATACCCATTATTTCAACTTTTGCAACCAATGCATTCACTTTTTTTGTAAAAAGCAAATTGCTTCCCCCTCCAATAAAAAGCAAGGGTATGTTTTGGGCTTTACTCCATTCAATACATTTTGGGATATCTGTTGCCTTATCAATACGCGTAAAATAGCTTGCTACAACTTGGCAACCAAAACTATGATATGGTTTTAGTGAAATATTTTCTTCTATTTTCATTAGTTAGGGTCAATGTCAATAATAATTTGAACTGTCTTATACCTTGGATGCACTTGAATTAAATGAACATAATGGATCAATTGCTTTTTCGCAATCAATAGTTGATTTTGTTGCGGTGCAATTTTTACACAAAGTTCCCAAATATATTTATTTCTAATTCTATTAATAAGCGGTTGTGCTGGTCCAAGAATAGTCCTCTGAATTTCGGGAGTAAGCGATTTTAGGAAATGATTTGCAGCTTCCTCTGCAATATGATTGTCTGGATGTTTGAAAAGTAAGCTAAGTAACCTACTGAATGGGGGATAAGCAAAATGTTTTCTATTCTGAATTTCGAAATCATAAAATGCTTTATAATCATGTGTTTGGACAAATTTAATTACAGGATGTTGCAGCTGGCTAACTTGTATAATTACTTTTCCATTTTCATTCTTTCGTCCTGCACGTCCACTAACTTGCTCCATCATTTGAAATGCTCGTTCATTTACCCTGTATTGATTAAAATTCAATAAGCTGTCTGCGTCTACTATTCCTACTAAATCTACATTTTCAAAATCTAACCCTTTTACTACCATCTGGGTACCTACTAAAACATCTATTTGCCTTTGTTCGAATTGCTGAATTAATATATCGTGGTCATTTTTTCCTTTTACATTGTCTAAATCCATTCTGGCAACTACTATACCAGGTAGTGCCTCGTTTAACTTTTCTTCTATTTGTTCTGTGCCAAAACTTTTTTGTTTAAACTTAATTCCGCCACATGCTTGACATGTAGTTACAATAGGGTATGATGCGCCACAGTAGTGACAGGAAAGCATGTTTTTTGCTTTGTGATAAGTAAGTGTTACGTCACAATGTTTGCAATGAGGAATTGTACCACAAGTTTCGCAAATAATATAGGGGGCATAACCTCTTCTATTTTGAAATAATATTACTTGTTTTTTATCCTCAACTGTTTTTTTTATGGCGTTTAACAAGTAAGGGGTAAGGATACTAGTTCCAGTGGCTTGTTTTTTTATATCCACAAGTTCAATGCTTGGTAAAGCACCTTTTTCAAATCTTTCACTTAAGTGGGTATATCCATATTTATTGTTCTCCGCATTATAGAAGGACTCTACAGAAGGCGTGGCAGATCCTAATACTACTTTTGCATTTATTTTATTTGCATAGTATATCGCAGTATCTCTTGCCTGGTATCGGGGTGCCGGGTCCTGTTGTTTATAGGAAGCGTCATGTTCCTCGTCAATAATTATAAGCTCTAAATTTTTATAGGGTAAGAATAATGCTGACCTTGCACCAAGTACAATTTTTATTTCTCCAGATTTTACTTTATTCCAAATTTCAACCCTTTCGTTTGGATTGAATTTAGAATGATAAATGGCTATACTACTACCAAAATATAATTTTAAGCGTCGAACCATTTGAGCAGTTAATGCAATTTCAGGAAGCATATACAAGGTTTGCTTGTTTTGCTTCATTATTTCGTTAATTAGTGCTACAAATATTTGTGTCTTTCCACTTCCCGTAATGCCATGTAATAAACAAACTGAATGTTGCTCCAATTGTGTTTGTATAGAAGCCAGTGCTGTTTGTTGGCCTTCAGATAGTTGATGTAATTGAGCGTTTCCTGTAAGTAGTGTTTCGTCAAGCCTATTTACTTTTCGTTTTTCGGCAATTAAAATACCCTTATCAATAAGTGCTTTAAGTTGTGCATGTGACGCATCGGCCTTTTCTAGTATTGACTTTTGCTTTACGAGTCCTTCTTGTTTTTCAAAATGTAAAAAAGCTAATAATAAGGAAAGTTGCTTGGGCGCTCTGGTCCATTCATTTAATAGCTTTTCAAGTGCCTGCTCATTTTTATAATCAGGGTGCAAAAGAATATATATTTCTTCTTTAGCTTTATATTTGTCTTTTAAATTTTCTTGAATAAAGCAAATCCCTTTTTGTATTAATTTATTAACTATAGGGTAGACCGATTTTCTATCTAATAACTTTTGAACCTCAATTAAGCTTAATTCTTTTTTTATCTCAAGTGCTTCAGTTATAATGTACTCCGCATCTGATAGCTGTTCGCTGTCCTTTACATAATCTTCGTTTAGCAGGAAAACACTTTCGCTTGAAATTTTCAAATGGCTTGGGATTGCAGCTTGCATTACTTCACCTTCGGTACACATATAGTAAGCAGCCATCCACTCCCACAATGCTAATTGCGAAGGATATACAATTGGTGCTTCGTCTAATAATGCCAGTATTGGTTTAGGCGTAAACCCTGCCGGTTGTTCTTGTATTATTTTTTTAACTATGCCAGCATACCGCTTGTTAGCGCCTAACATAACTTCCACGCGCATGCCTTCCATTATTTCAGCTTGCATAGCTTCGGGAATGGCCCAAGTGTAGTTTTTAGGTAATGCTAATGGTATGATAATTTCTGCGTACATAGTGATAGTTTACAAAAATACGCTATGATTTTGGATACTTCCTATATCTTCTTAAACCTTCGTCCATCCTATTATACACATGGTCTTTTAGTAATTCAATTTGGTCAATTGTATACCCTGTCACTTCCACTGTAGGCAAGTATACCACCCTGTTAATTCCTGGCGATAATGTAAATACATTGTCAAAGTGCATTCTGTCTACTGCATCAATCATCAGTACAGGTTGTATGGGAATATTCATTTCAATTGCAAGCTTAAATGCGCCATTATAAAATGGTTTTAATGGTTTTTTGCTTGTCATACTAAAAGTGCCCTCTGGAAATATAAATATGGAAATTCCTTCTTGCAATGCATTTTTTAAGTTTCGTAAACTTTGGGCTCTTTTGGTTGGGCTACTTCTGTCAACCATTATAACAGCAGCTTTATATATCCATCCGAATATGGGTATTTTAGAAGACTCGAATTTCCCTAATGCGCGTATTGGCTGATGCTTTAATTGAACAATAGGAGGAATGTCCATATAAGAATTATGGTTGGCTACAAAAATATGTGGCTTATTGAAGTGGTGATACGATTCGTAAATTTCCTTATGACGTATAGCTGCAAATAAATAGAAAAGTTTACTCCAATAACGACAAATCTTATAAATTCTATTTCCTAGCTTTTCTTTACTTAATGGCAAAATGAGTAATAAACATATTGCCGATAGTAT
>JBEDKT010000141.1:0-7875 GCA_041172025.1 Bacteroidota bacterium | reverse complement strand
AAATCAAAGTGTGTTTTTTACTTCAATAGCATATGAAACACCTTATCATATTTATAACCCAACTGATCAATGGATTTTAACTATGCGAGACGAAGTGCTTTTAGTATGTGGCATTGCTAATCCGTTACCACTTAAAAACTATCTGCATGACTGTACGCACACCTATTATCAATTAAGTTATAACGATCACCATATTTTTTCAATTGAGGATTTGCAGGATATAAAAGAAAAGTTCAATAAAATTGATTCGAAGAGTAAATTAATATTAACGACTGAAAAAGACGCGGTTAGGTTGGTAAAATACACCGAGGAACTACATGATATTCCTTTGTACGTATTACCTATTAAACCTCGCTTTTTGTTTGACGCTGAAGCGTCATTTAATCAACTAGTCATTGATTATGTTTCACAATTTCATAAAAATACAAATGGCAACTAAGCAAAAAAATACAAGAAAGAAAACTATTACAACTAAGCATACCCAAGCAGCTACTACCTACACTGGTAAGTTAGACATTGCTAAATCAGGGATGGGCTTTGTAATTGTAAAGGACTTGGAAAACGACATACTTGTTTTCCCTAACGATTTTAACACCGCGTTAAAAGGGGATGAAGTACGTATTAAAATTACCAAAATCAGACAAGGCTCTGGAAAGAAAGAAGGTAAAGTACTTGAAATTATAAAGAGAAAACAAGTTTCTTTCGCAGGTACAATGCAAGTGACCAACAAGCATGCATTCTTTATCCCAAACACGGTTTTCCCAATGCCTGATATTTATATTCCAATTAAATATTTAAATAATGCAAGGGATAAGGATAGGGTATTGGTTGAATTAATTAGTTGGGAAAACGCGAACCGAAAACCAGAAGGCAAAGTAATTGAAATATTTACGCCAGAACAAGAGAATGATTTGGCAATGAAGTCAATTGTGGCAGAAGCAGGCTTTGCTTTATCTTTTAGTGAAGAGACTTTAGCATTTGCTAGGGGATTGTCTGATACCATTACCGACGCAGAAATAGCAAAACGTAAAGATTACAGAAAAGTACTAACGTTTACTATTGACCCAGTGGATGCAAAAGATTTTGATGATGCAATTTCTTTCCAAAAATTACCTAATGGCAATATTGAATTAGGTGTGCATATCGCCGACGTTAGCCACTATGTACAGCCAAACACAGCAATTGACCAGGAAGCCTATGAAAGGGCTACTTCTGTTTATTTACCGGACAGGGTTTATCCTATGTTGCCTGAGCGTATTTCGAATGAATTATGTTCACTTCGACCAAAGGAAGACAAACTTACTTTTACAGCAACATTTGAAGTAGACGCAACTGGTGCTATTGTTAATACTTGGTATGGCAAAACTATCATCTATTCTGACAGACGTTTTACCTATGAACAAGTACAAGAAATCATAGAAACAAAAGTAGGTGACCATTCCGATGAAATTTTATGGTTATTAGACTACACACAAAATTTAAGAAAGAAACGATTTGAAAACGGGGCAATAAATTTCTCTTCTCAAGAAGTACGTTTTACACTAGACGAGAAAGGTAAACCAATTGGAATTACCGTAAAGGAAAGCAAAGAATCACATCAATTAATTGAAGAATTAATGCTAAAAGCGAATCAATTAATTGCTGAAAAAATGGGGCAGGTTAAAATAAAAAAAGAACCAATCCCTTTCCCATACAGGGTGCATGACCAACCTAACGAAGAAAAACTTAAACCTTTTATCGTGTTTGCGAAGAAGCATGGTTACGCTTTTAATATTGATTCACCTGCGCATATTGCACAAAGCTTTAATGCTTTAATGTTAGCGTCAAAAGGTAAACCTGAACAACATGTACTTGAGCAATTAGGAATAAGAACAATGGCTAAAGCAGTTTACACAACCAATAATATTGGACACTATGGCTTAGGTTTTGAACATTATTGTCATTTCACTTCGCCCATTAGAAGGTATCCCGATGTATTGGTGCATAGGGTTGTACAGTCGGTATTAATTGGTAATTTAATGAACGACGACAGTATGGAAGAAAAATGTGTGCATTGTAGTGAACGAGAAAGAGCAGCAATGGAATCCGAGAGAGCTTCGAATAAATATAAACAAGTTGAATTCATGCGCGATTACCTTGGACATAGTTTTGAGGGTGTAATAAGCGGAGTTTCAAGCTTCGGATTTTGGGTAGAAACCATCGAACACAAATGTGAAGGCTTGGTGAGTATAACTACTTTATCAAAGTTTGACGATTTCAGGCATGTTGAATCCGATTACGCACTCGTTGGTTTAAGGACAGGACGCCAATTTAATATGGGCGATAAAGTAACTATTAAAGTAGTTGCTGCAAGTTTAGATAAACGTCAATTAGATTACGAATGGGATCCTAAACCGACTAGCGAAACAAAATAATTTAAAGCTTGGTTACTTTTTCTTCAAATACAATTCCTTCTTCTGCCAAACTTTTCAAAATGGGTGTGTAGATAGAAGCGTCAATTGGTATATGTAACCCTGTTAAATGATAGTCTCCTTTTAAATAAGCGCAAACACCCATGGCCAATGGTAAACCAACTGTTGTTGCCATGGCTGTTTCTACAGCATTTTGGCCTATTAATACCATACTGCTTTTTACTAAATAATGTTCATTCGCTAATGTATAGGTGACTTCATGCATCATAACTACCATATCCTTATCCTGTGGTGCTAAAACCCATTTTTGTTCTAATAACCATTGTAATATTTCAGCACTATTGTTTAATTCAGCAGGGATAATTGTTTCTTCTTCAAGGCCAATAAAATTAAGCTGAGCATTTAATGCAGCATCTTTTTGCATTTCAGCATACAGTGTTTCTAGCGCATTTTCTTTCAAATAATTGTTGAACCAAGTGTTCACTGAAATACCAGTAGCATTTTGTTTTCTTAATGTATCGCTTGGTGAAATTGTTTCGGTAGTTAAACCTAATTGAACAATTGCATTCCAGCCAGTACAAAATTCGGGATAACGTAAAGTGGTGCGAACAAAGTCGTTCACCCCTTGTAAATCATAAGTAGCTATATAGCTAAGTGAATTCCTATTAGGATAATAAGCTAATTGGCCAATTCCTGGAACATCAATTGTGGGTGCGGAAGCAAATAGCTGTTTATACTCAATTTCTTTTTCAATGCCTTTTTCGAGGAATATAGCCCCCGATTTTCCAGCCAAAATGATATTCCTAGGGTTCCAGCTTATTTTATAATGCCAAGGATTATTATCGCTCTCAGGGGCAATTAAACCCCCACAGTGTGATTTGAATCCTGTAATTACACCACCTTGTTTTTTAATCCTATGAATTAATTCCATGGCACTCATGTGATCAATTCCTGGGTCTAATCCCATCTCACATAAAAATAGCAGGTTTTTATCCTTTATTTCTTGTGCGATGGACCTCATATTGTCGTCCACATAGGAGGCTGTAAATAGGGGCTTGCCATATAGCAAACAATCTTTTGCCACTAAAAAATGAAGAAATGCAGGCATCATGGATACTACAATGGTTGCTTTTTCAATTAAAGCTTTGCGATCTGCTTCGTTTTCGACGTTAAGTTCAACCGCATGGCCATTTTTAGCATTATTCCACTTTTGTACTGCAACTGCTTTTTCACTGTCGGCAAGTACCATATACCAGTCATTTTCTACTACCTTTTTTTGTAAATATTGAATCAGCATAGTCGCTGATTTGCCTGCTCCTATGACTAGAATTTGAGTACCCATTTTGTTTGGTATAAAGGGTGAAAAATAGAGACCCTAAAGCTAGCAATTCTTACCCACAAACTGTGGATAAAAGGGGGTAAAAATTAAGCGTTTAAAACCGGAAAAAAGGGCTCGAAAAGGTATCTTCGTAAACTACCCAAATACGCTGTAAAAAGTGTTCAATTTTGGTAGTAAAGAAACCCAAGCAAAATTCATTATGGAAGAAAATTTAGGACTAGAAGCAACTCAAGACAATGACCGCGTAATTAGGGTCAACATTGAGGAACAAATGAAAACATCCTACATCGATTATTCGATGTCAGTGATTGTTGGACGTGCATTGCCAGATGTGAGAGACGGTTTCAAACCTGTACATCGTAGGGTTTTATTTGCGATGCATGAGTTAGGAAATAATAGCAACAAAGCATATAAAAAATGTGCGCGTATAGTAGGAGAGGTAATGGGTAAGTTTCACCCACATGGTGACACTGCCATTTATGATACTTTAGTGCGTATGGCGCAAGAGTGGACAATGCGTTACCGACTAGTGGACGGACAGGGTAACTTTGGTAACCAAGATGGTGATCCGCCAGCAGCTATGCGTTATACGGAAGCACGTTTACAACGTATTTCTGAAGCAATGTTGGATGACTTAGAAAAAGATACTGTTGATTTTCAATTCAATTTTGATGATAGCTTAAAAGAGCCTTCTGTTTTACCTACGCGTATTCCTCAGTTATTAGTGAATGGTTCTTCAGGTATTGCAGTTGGTATGGCAACAAACATGCTACCACATAATTTGAACGAAGTAGTGGATGGTTGTATCGCCTACATTGGGAATAAGGATATTACTATCGAAGAATTAATCAATTTTGTAAAAGCACCCGATTTCCCTACAGGGGGTGTTATATACGGAATGGAAGGCGTTAAACAGGGTTTAATGACGGGTCGTGGTCGCGTAGTTTTAAGAGGAAAATGTAATGTTGAAACGAAGGCGAACGGTCGTGAAATGATTGTGATTAACGAAATTCCTTACCAAGTAAACCGTGATAACTTAACGGATCGTATTGGACAGTTAGTTAACGATAAATCAATTGAAGGTATTTCTCACGTGAATAACGAAAGTAACAAACGTGAAGGAACGCGTATTGTTATTGAACTAAAAAAGGATGCCGTTGCACAAGTAATAATTAATCAATTATTTAAGTTTACCGAATTACAAACTAGTTACGGTATTAATAACGTAGCATTAACCAAAGGCCGTCCTAAAATTTTAAATTTAAAGGATTTAATTTCTGAGTTTGTTGAATTTAGAATGGAAGTAATTATTCGTCGTGCTAAATTCGAATTAAGAAAAGCAGAAGAACGCGCACATATTTTAGAAGGATATTTAATTGCTTTAGACCACTTAGACGAAGTGATCCGTTTAATTAGAAGTTCTGCAAATCCAGAAGCTGCTAAAGAGGCGTTAATCAATGCAGGATGGGGTATAAGCGACATTCAAGCAAAAGCAATTCTAGAATTAAGATTGCAACGTTTAACTGGAATGGAGCGTGAAAAAATTAAAGAAGAATTCGATCAATTAATGATATTGGTTGCTTCTTTAAAAGAATTGTTAGGAAGCGAGTATTTAAGGTTCGAGTTAATGAAAACTGAATTACTAGAAGTAAAAGAAAAATTCGGTGATGAACGTAAAACTGAAATCCAATACTTAGCCGACGAAATGCGTATTGAAGATTTAATTGAAGAAGAAGATGTTGTTATTACTATTTCCCATTTAGGTTATATTAAGAGAACTTCAGTTTCTGAATACCGTCAACAAAAAAGAGGTGGTCGCGGCGCAATAGGTTCTAAAACGCGTGAAGAAGATTACGTAGAGCATTTATTTATTGCATCTACACACGACACCATGTTGTTCTTTACAGAAAAAGGAAGATGTTTCTGGATGCGTGTATACGAAATTCCTGAGGGAGAAAAAACAAGCAAGGGTAGAGCAATACAGAATTTAATTCAATTGCCACAAGATGATAAAGTAAAAGCAATTATTGAAGTACGCAAATTAGACGACAAAGAATACGTAAACAGTCATTATATTGTTTTATGTACTAAGAAGGGTATTATCAAGAAAACATGCTTAGAAGAATTTAGTCGTCCAAGAGTTAATGGTGTGAATGCCATTACCATTAATGAAGGAGATGAATTATTAGCAGCACGTTTAACAGATGGTAATAACGAAGTAATGATGGCCGTTAAGTCGGGTAGAGCTATTCGTTTCCCTGAAGAAAAAGTGCGTCCAACTGGTCGTGGTGCCATTGGAGTTGCCGGTATTGAAGTTGATGATGCTACCGACGAAGTGGTTGGATTAGTTTGTGTTAGTAGAGAAGATAAAGACAGAACTATATTAGTTGTGAGTCAACAAGGCTATGGTAAAAGAACTGCAATTGATGAATACCGTATAACGAATCGTGGTGGTAAAGGTGTCAAAACAATTAATGTTACCGAAAAAACTGGAAGCTTAGTTGGTTTGATGGATGTACTTGACAAAGACGATTTAATTATTACTTGTAAGTCAGGTGTAACTATCCGAACTAGTATTAATGATATTCGAGAAGCGGGTAGAGCTACGCAAGGGGTTAAACTAATTCGTCTTGACGATGGGGATGAGATAGCAGCAACTTCAAAAATTGGAGACCAAGAAGTAGTTGAACCAGCTTTAGATGAAGAAGGAGCAGAAGCAACAGATGCAACAGAGACAAATGATATATCTGATGCAGCTACACCTTCAACTGAAGCAACTGCCGCAGACGAAACAAGCCCAGCAGAATAAATGCCGTAAAAAATAAAAAAGTAGATAGTTATTCTTAATTAAACATCAAGTATGAAAAAATTTATCGGAGCCCTAGTTTTAGTCATGACAAGCTTATTTGTGAATGCGCAAGACTTTAAAAAAGTGCAAACAAATTTGATTCTTTCTAAATACGAGGCAGCAAAAGACGAGTATGAAAAAGCAGTAGTGAAGAATGCAAATTTAGCAACAACTGCAGAAGGGTATTATTGGAAAGCAAAAATCTATAGTGGATTGGAAAAAGATGCTAGTTTAGCTAGCAAATATCCAACAGCTTACGATTTAACTAAAGCAGCAATTGTACAATATGCAGCTTTAGATACTTCTTTGAAACTTGCTAAGGATAACGGGCAAGAACCATTTTTTGACGTATATATTAAAAGTTTCAAAGACGGAGTAAGTGCTTTTAACGATAAAAAATGGCCAGATGCTGCAAAAAACTTTGATGAAGCAGTTCAATTTAGTGATATTATATTCACACAAGGCTGGGCAACTTCTAAGCAAAAGTTCGACACTACTTCCATCATTTATGCAGGTTATTCAAACCAAAATGCTGGTAATATCGAAAAAACAGTCGGTTACTATAAAAGGTTAGTGGATTACAAACTAAATGGAGCTGAACTTTTAGATGTTTACAAATACGTATTAGTTCAACTAATTAATACTAAGGATAAGGTAAGTTTTGATAAATATTATACATTATCAACCGAAGCGTATCCAAATGAATCTTGGGCAGAATACAAAACTGAATTCGTTGAAAAGAGTCTTTCGATAGATGAGAAGATTAAGTTATATAATGAATTGGTGCCAACTAACACTTTAACTGAGGTTGAATTCCAAATGTATGGCGATATGTTCATGGCAGCTAAAGGACAGGATAACGTAACGGAAGCCGATTCGGAAAAGTACATCGCATTGGCTGGGGAGGCTTACAAAAAGGCTTTTAATGCCAATAACCAAAACTATGCTGCTGCATTCAACGTAGGTATTAGTTACTACAACCAATATTCTATCTTAGACGACAAATACAGAGACAATATCAAAAACTTGCAGAATTTGAATGCAACTAAGGCAAGTCTGGCTCCTAAGGATCCCAAGAAGAAGCTTGCTTTTGAAGCACAATTTAAGGCTAAGCAGGATTCGATAAAGAAGCTAAATGTGTTATTAGATGCACCCATTAAGGAAAAAGTGGACGGAGCCATTGAATGGATTGAAAAAGCGTACAGCGTACTTAAGGACAAGCCAAAATTAGAAAGAAGTGAAAAGAATGTAGCTTCAAGGTCGGTTGACTTTTTAGC
>JBEDKT010000140.1:0-2997 GCA_041172025.1 Bacteroidota bacterium | reverse complement strand
CCCCCACTCCAAACTTATTCATTAAGATTATAGCGAATAACATGGATAATGGAATAACCGAAGCAACTATTAGGCCTGCACGTAAATTTCCTAAAAAAAATACAAGCACAAATACTACAATTAAAGCACCTTCTAGTAAATTAGTTTCTACTGTGCTAATAGCATTATTCACCATTTTAGACCTATCTAAGAAAGGTTCAATCACAACACCTTCTGGTAGCATTTTTTGTATCGCTGCTATTTTTTCTTTTACCCTTTTAACAACTAAAGAAGAATTTTCCCCTTTCAACATCATCACAACAGCACCAGCTACCTCACCTTCAGTATTAAAAGTCATCGCACCATACCTTATTGCTGCGCCTAATTTTACTTTTGCTATATCCTGAATCAATAATGGTGTCCCGTCACTTAACTGTTTTACTACTATCTTGTTAATATCCTCAATGGATTTAGTCAATCCCTCACTTCGGATATACAATACAGTGGGCCCTTTTTCAATATAGGCTCCACCCGTATTCTCATTATTTTTTTCTAATGCATCAAATACATCTGAGATTGTTAAATCATAGGCCTTTAATTGTTCTTGCCTTACTGCAATTTCATATTGCTTTAACTTTCCACCAAAGCTAGCTACCTCAGCTACGCCAGGGGTCCCAATTAACTGACGTCTAACAATCCAATCTTGAATTGTCCTTAATTCCATTGCGTCATATTTACCCTCATACCCTTTTTCTGGCCTAACAACATATTGAAATATTTCCCCTAATCCTGTTGACACGGGCGCTAGTTCTGGTGAACCTGTACCAGGCGGAATGTCTTGCTGCACTTTCTGTAACTTTTCACTTATCTGTTGTCTCGCCCAATAAATGTCAATATCATCTTCAAATACAATAGTTATTAATGACAAGCCGAACCTGGAGAAACTCCTGATTTGCTTTGTACCAGGAATACTACTGCACGCTTGTTCTATAGGAAATGTTACCAACCTTTCAATGTCGGTTGCCCCAAGGGAAGGAGAAACAGTAATTACCTGTACTTGATTGTCGGTGATATCGGGAAGCGCATCAATAGGTAGTTTAGTAACTTCATATCCACCCCAACCAACCAATGCTACCACGAATAACCCAATGATTAACTTATTCTTTATAGAATAAGTTATTATTTTATTTAGCATATTTGTTTATTATACTTAATTAAAAAATTTATTCCAAGAGCAAACTCCGGAAACAATTGAAAAAGATGCTGTTTTAAATTACGCGTTTCTAGGGGGCCTAAAAAGCGATGACAAAGAAGATTGCATTAAACCGAAATGGGTTGTATCAGGCCAATGGTTTTGGATACTTGAAAATTTAAACTTCTCTGTAGCTATGTTTTGAGACTCAATTGCCAATTGAAAAATTGGTTGGTAATTGGAAGTTTTGAATGGAAGACTCATGTCTTTTTCTTGGTCATTGTCTTGAATATCTTTGCCCATGTAATGCATGGTTATGAATGCAATTACGCCTACATTCTTATCCAATGACTTGTGTTCGACAAAATGGTCGTACAGTTTTGGCAATTTCATAAGCTGACTCATGATGGAACCATCAAAAAAAAGCATGAAACTTAATAAAAATATTAAAGGCCTAGTCATGGTATAAAGGTATTGAATAAAGTAATCAAACCTTTCAACTAGTTTACGTAACTGCCCCTTATTCTAGTCAATTCACTGAAAATTAACATGATAGCATTATAATTAAGCAAGGTGCAACGACTATCAAAGTAAAAAACTACTACTGACTAATTTATAAAATTCCACCAAATTCCCACCCTAAACCAAACACCTGGCCCGGGATAATTTTTAGCACTGAAATTATACCCATTCCCTAGGGTTTCGTTTGTAGGCAATAAAGTATTTAAATTTTCCAGCCTAATGTACCCTTTAAAACGCTTTATAATAAAGTGCATAAATGCATTAACTGTTGGCCTGTTGGTAAGTGTATAGTTATTCTGTAAATAAAACTGCCCTGTAAAAGGCATATAAGCATCTGGCTTATAGTTGGTATGGTAAATTAATTCGACGCCAGTTGAAAGATTTAAATTTTTGTAAAAATTCCCTTCAAATGCGACCCTTTGTCTTGTTAATAATAAAGGAAGATTAATTGGGGCAGTTGCGTCAATAATTTGCGCGGTCATTTCGTTGTACCAATTCCAGTGTTTACTTATTTTTATTTTATGTTCAACTTGTGCACGAATATAGCTCATTGAATTCTCGTACACAGCCGGCTGGAACCCCGTTGAAAAATATTGGTAATTATTTATTAATTGGTAATTAAACTCAGCCTTGAATGCAGATTTTAAATTTCCTAGCTTTCCTGTGAAGCTAATGGTGTTTTCCTTTTGTATCCCACTATTTGGAATAATAGGAAAATCCGTCACGCCTAAAACATTAAGCGAGGGAGTACGGTTTGTATTTTGAAAAGACAAACTCAAGTAATTCCCTTTTTTATTTAAAATTCTTGATAAGCCAAAGCTTGCCTCATAATCACCAGAGTGGTACCCGTTTAAAAATAGCTTACCTGCAGCAAGCAAATCCCATAATTGGTTACGGGTTTTATTCTTATACACTCCCACAGTATATAAATTATACTTATTCCAATTATCTAAGCCAGCAACTTTGCCCGTCATTTGGCTATATCCAACTCCTAATTGTAAAAATTGATTGCTGTTATTTTTTTGAGGGTAGCTAATTAAGCTGAATTCATTTGTCAATACCGTCCAATTATCACTGTATTGTATCGCCTTTAAAGCACCAAGCGAAATATCAAAGTACTTCAAGTAATTTGCCTCATTAGGATTGTTGTCTTGAAATAAATATTGGCTAGTTTGTATTTTAATTTCATTTTGAAAACGCAACCTTGGGTAAAATAAGTGCGTGACTATAGTGTCTTTTACAATTGAATCCTTCTGTCCTAAATCATATGTTTGTCTCCATAAAAAGGTATTGCTTTTATATAT
>JBEDKT010000139.1:0-4929 GCA_041172025.1 Bacteroidota bacterium | reverse complement strand
ACCATGGCCAAAGGTCTAATTCATTCAGTTTTTTCATGGTACTTCTTAAAATAGCTCCTTGGACAATAACACGAAGGCTCCAAAGGCTTGCTAGTAATATGTATTCCTTCGAAAAAATAAGTGCCGCAATAAATAGGGGATAGAATAGAAATTGGCTTATTGCGTATAATGCTAACAATATAGAATGTTTCTTTTTATAATATTTACTGGTGGTGTAATGACGGTATTTTTGGTTCATCCATTCCTGAAAACTAGTTTTAGGTTCGCTAATGGTGTGCGCGTCTTTGTCAATTACAATGGCTGTATTGCGTTTATTAGCTACCTGGTTTATAAACAAATCATCGTCCCCGCTAGGGATTTGGTTTATAGAAGAAAAGCCTTTATTGCGCATAAAAACGTCTTTTTTATAGGACAGGTTTCGACCAACACCCATATAAGGTAATCCTGCAAGTGCATAGGAGAAATACTGAAGTGCTGTTTGGAATGTTTCAAAGCGGATTAGCTTGTTTAAAATGCCAGGTTTTTTTCTATAGGCACCATAGCCAAGAACAATTTCAATATTATCATCATAACCGTCTTGCATTAATTGCATCCAATGTTCGCTGGCTGGAACACAGTCAGCATCGGTTAATAATAAGGTTTCATTTTTTGCTGATTTAATACCAATTGAAAGTGGAAATTTTTTACCACTAATCATTTTAGCTTCTTGTGTAAGAATCACCGGATTTAAATTCTTAAATGATTTTTTAAACTCCTCTAGTAAATACTTTGTTTCGTCCTCTGAATTGTCATTCACCAAAATTATTTCATGCGTAGTATTGTATTGTTGCACTAATACACCGGGCAAATTATTCATTAAATTCTGAGCTTCGTCGCGCGCACATATCACCACAGAAATAGGATGTTCGACATGTACCTTTTTAGTTGGTTTTTTATAAATGGCTAGTCGTAGGAAGAAAAAAAGATAATAAAACAGTTGAATAGCAATGACACACATAAATATGCCTATCAATATAGTTGACAAGGGTAGGTTAGTAATCATGTCACAAAAGTAAAGCCTTTTGACCTTACCTTTGCCCCATGGCGGCACTAAAATTTGACTTACAATTCCAGAGCACTTCAGGTGCTTCCCGAGCAGGTACCATTACAACCGATCATGGGACCATCGCGACTCCCATATTTATGCCTGTGGGCACTATTGGTTCTGTAAAAGCGGTTACCCAGCAACAGTTAAAAAAGGATATTAATGCTCAAATAATTTTGGGCAATACTTATCATTTATACTTAAGGCCAGGCCTCGAAGTTTTAGAAGCTGCTGGTGGATTACATAAATTTATGGGATGGGATAGGCCCATACTAACCGACAGTGGAGGGTACCAGGTATTTTCATTAGCATCAAACAGAAAAATAACACAAGAAGGCGCTTTATTTCAGTCCCATATTGACGGCAGTAAACACATGTTTAGTCCCGAAAAAGTGATGGATATTCAAAGGTCAATTGGTGCCGATATTATTATGGCTTTTGACGAATGTCCGCCAATTCCAAGTGAATATGATTATGTGAAAAAAAGTTTGGACTTAACCAATAGCTGGTTGGATAGGTGCTTTAATCGCTTGGCCGAAACGCCCGACTTATATGGGCATACTCAAAATTTGTTTCCAATAGTACAAGGAGGTACTTATGCCGATTTAAGAAAAGCGTCTTGTGAGTATGTAAGTTCAAAAAATGCAGTGGGTAATGCCATTGGTGGTTTAAGTGTAGGCGAGACTGAAGCAGAAATGTATGAATTTACTGCACTATGTTGTGAAAATTTGCCAAAAGATAAGCCAAGGTATTTGATGGGAGTAGGTACGCCATGGAATATATTAGAAGCAATTGATTTGGGAGTGGATATGTTTGACTGTGTGATGCCTACTAGGAATGGCCGAAACGGAATGATTTTTACTACACAAGGAGTAATTAATATTAAAAATTTAAAGTGGGCAAAGGACTTTAGCCCATTGGACCCAGGTTTGCCTAATGAAATGAGTCAATATTACTCAAAGGCTTATATGAGGCACTTGTTTGTAGCTGACGAAATATTAGGGTTAGAATTGGCTAGTATTCAGAATCTATCTTTTTATCTTTGGTTGGTTGGTCAGGCAAGGGAACATATTATTGCAGGGGACTACTCAAGCTGGAAAAAATCAATGATTGAACAAGTTAAAACAAGACTATAAAAAGTAATAACGAATTTTGAAAAAATTAGATTGGTACATATTAAAAAAGTTTTTGACGGTATTCTTCTTTGCCATTTTTTTATTTGCAGTTATTGCGGTAGTGATTGACGTGAGTGAAAAAACAGATGACTTTGTAAGGTCGGGGTTAACGGCTAATGAAATAATTTTTCATTATTATATAGGATTCATACCGCATATTATTGCTTTACTTTTCCCCTTGTTTGTATTTATTGCTGTTATATTTTTCACTTCTAAAATGGCAGTACAAACTGAAATCGTAGCTATTTTAGCAAGTGGTACTTCTTATAATCGTTGGTTGCGCCCTTATTGGATAGGAGGTGCTTTGTTGGCTTTGCTATTATGGTTTTCTAACCAATGGATAGTGCCAAAAGCAAATAATATTAGGGGTAGTTTTGAAGCAACTTATATCGACGCAAATTCTAGCTATAATGCTCTATTGCAATCTTCTTCTGATATTTATTTCAGAATGGATTCCTTTACCTATGCAGGTATATACAATTATGACACTGCCACAAACAGGGGTGCAAGTTTCTTTGCATACAAAGTGCAGAACAATAAAATTGTTTATAATATTAGGTGTGATAATATTAGTTGGGATACTGCAAAAAAGGACTGGGAATTATGGCAAGTTGTTGAACGAAAAGTATTAGACAATAGAGAAGAAGTTGTTTCGACAAGTTCCATGCATAAAAAGTATCCATTTAAACCCTCGGATTTGTCAAAGGACAAATACACGAAAGATAAATTAACAACGCCTCAATTAATTAGGCAAATTAAGGTGGAAGAAATAAGAGGGTCTGAGGGATTGAATGAGTTGAAAATAGAACGTTACAGAAGGGATGCTACTCCTATTACCGTGTTGTTATTAACCCTAATTGGTGCCATAATAGCGGGCAGGAAAGTTAGGGGAGGCAGTGGGTCACATTTGGCTTTAGGCTTCACCATTGCAGCTTTGTTTATCATTACAGACCGCTTCTCTACCATATTTTCCACTAAAGGCAATTTGCCCCCTTTAATTGCAGCTTGGATTCCCAATTTGTTATTTATATGGGTAGTTTATTATTTGTATAAAAAAGCACCTAAGTAAGCTGTTTTGTCGTTAACTTTAGGGCCAATTTTAAAAAAGGTATTTCAAATAATATTATTGCCCTATGGAAGAGATAAAAGACAGGTTTAGTGCGAAAGCGACTGCTGCTAGTTTAGAGATTAAAGAATTAATCAAATTACATGGCGATAAAAAAATTGGAGAAGTTACTTTGGCTCAAGTATACCAAGGTATGCGTGGTATTACAGGGTTAGTTACGGAAACAAGTTTATTAGACGCGCAAGAAGGTATTCGTTTTCGCGGATATTCTATTCCTGAATTACAAGTTGCATTGCCAAAAGCGCCAGGAGGTGATGAACCTTTGCCAGAAGGCTTATTCTATTTAATGATGGTAGGGGAACTTCCTTCAACTGATGACGTAAAAGCAATAACAAGTAACTGGCAAAGAAGAAGTCATGTTCCATCACATGTTTTTGATGTGATAGATGCATTGCCATTAACAGCACATCCAATGACTATGTTTGTTGCAGGTGTAATGGCACTTCAAACTGAAAGTAAGTTTGCACTAGAATATGCGAAAGGCATGAGCAAGAAAGACTACTGGCAGTATACCTACGACGATTCAATGGACTTAATTGCAAGGTTACCAAGAGTAGCTGCGTATATATACCGAAGAAAATACAAGAATAGCCAACATATCCACCCAAATGGTTTGTTAGACTGGGCTGGAAACCTTGCTTATATGATGGGTTTTGAAGACGAGGAAACAAAAGAATTAATGCGCTTGTACATGACTATTCATGCTGACCATGAAGGAGGTAATGTATCCGCTCACACAACACATTTGGTTGGTTCTGCCTTAAGTGATCCTTATTTAAGCTATGCTGCAGGAATGAATGGTTTAGCAGGTCCATTGCATGGTCTTGCAAATCAAGAAGTGATTAAATGGATTTTTGATATGCAAGAAGCATTAGGCACTGACGACCCAAGTACAGAACAAATAGCCGAGTATGTTCAAAAAACAATTACTGCGGGTAAAGTAGTTCCTGGTTATGGTCATGCAGTATTAAGAAAAACAGATCCTCGTTTTACTGCACAAATGGAATTTGGAAAGAAGCATTTAGCAGACGATAAATTAGTAAATACAGTTTGGAAAATATACGAAACGGTACCTCCAATTTTAGAGTCATTAGGTAAAATAAAAAATCCATGGCCAAATGTGGATGCACATAGTGGAGCACTTTTAGTGCATTATGGTATTGTAGAATACGAATTCTATACTGTTTTATTTGCAGTAAGCCGTGCGTTAGGTGTACTAGCTAGTTTGACATGGGATCGCGCATTAGGTTTCCCACTAGAACGCCCTAAATCAGTAACCACAGCAGCAGTAAAAGATTGGATTGACGGCAAAGGAGAAATTTAAACTTCATTGATATGTAGTAAAAGAGCAACGATTATTTCGTTGCTCTTTTATTTAGGTATTATTTAAGGGGAATTAGTCCCGACAAATCAGAAAGGATAGTGGTTCGAGCCATTTTTGAGTATATGTTTCAAGTACTCAACTAATATAATCTGTCCAAAAAGTGGTTAAATAAGTAGTTGATAGCTACGAAGTATAATCAAGATTTCTCTATATGTGGTTG
>JBEDKT010000138.1:0-5114 GCA_041172025.1 Bacteroidota bacterium | reverse complement strand
CTACTATTGCTGATTCTGTTATTGTAGTTGCTTTTTATACGGACCAAATACCTGTAAATGTTGGGCCTGAAAATTTTAATGGGTTGCCCGGCATGATTTTAGGGTTGGCTATTCCAAGGTTAGCTGCCACTTGGTTTGCAACAAAACTAGAACTAATTAATACACCTATACCAGCTCCTGCAATTGTAAAAGGGAAGAAAGTAACTTGGGCAGAGATGAATAAAGAAATTAGTAAAGGCTTGAAGCAATGGGGAAGAGAAGGGCATGCCATTTCGTGGCTATCTAATTTATAAGCTAAGGAAGTTAAATAAAAACAACTTAATTTATGCTATCTCAAACGGTCTGCGTTTGTAACCATGCGCTGGTCCTTGTATATATTTACAACAGCCATTAATTGTAAAACGGGAATTAAGAATAAACTTACAGCCGCAAGGGTAAATCCGCCACCTGGATTAGCAATTACTATCTTGTAAACAAAGAAGCCAATTAATACAGATAAAAAGAAGTTTACTAAAACCACTTTTAATTGCAACATTCTGTTTCCGTATAAAAAAATACTTATAAACGACAGGCAACCACTAAAAGCCAAACTAATAAGGGTGCTGTAATGCTCGCTTCCGTTAATTTCTAACGCCATTGGAGTGGGCGTATAATAAAAGGGTAATCTCAAAATGACAAATGCTGCTGCACTTGCTATTAGTAACCAAATGGTTTGTATTCTTTGTATCATACCTAAAGTTACTAAACTAATTTAAACAGCCCATCAAGTAGGCTAATAAAAAAGGGGATAGCTCATTTTCTGTTTGCTATCCCCTTAGGATAAGTTACTTTATTGTATAATTTCTATTAACCAAGCTCTGGATACATTACAAACTGTTCCATAAACTTATTTACGTCTTTTCTTGTATTTGCCAAAATGGTTTCGTTTTCGGCATTCATTAATACAGTATCAATTGCGTCCACAACAAAAGGAATATGTCCTTCATTCATGCCACGAGAAGTTATTGCAGCAACACCAAAGCGGATACCTGAAGTTACAAACGCCGACTTGTCGTCGTAAGGCACCATATTTTTATTAGCAGTAATGTCGGCCAAACCTAAAACCTGTTCTGCTTTCTTTCCACTAATATTTTTATTACGAAGGTCAATTAACATTAAGTGGTTGTCCGTTCCGCCGCTAATAATTTCATATCCTTTAGCAACAAAAGCAGCTGCCATAGCTTGTGCATTTTTTTGTACTTGCTTTGCGTACACAGTAAACTCATCTGTTAATATTTCTCCAAAGGCAATAGCTTTAGCAGCAATGACATGCTCCAATGGTCCACCTTGTGTACCTGGGAAAACAGCCATGTCAATTACGTTTGACCATAATCTTAAATTGCCTTTAACGTCTTTTAATCCTAATGTATTTTCGCCATCCTTTGCCATCATAATTACACCACCACGAGGGCCACGCAATGTTTTGTGGGTAGTTGAAGTAACAAAATGACAATGGTTAAATGGAGAACTTAGTAAACCCTTTGCAATTAAGCCAGCAGGGTGTGCGATGTCAGCTAAAACAAAAGCACCAACTTCGTCTGCTACTTTGCGAATACGTGCATAATCAATATCACGGCTATAAGCACTTGCTCCACAAATAATTAATTTTGGCTTATGTGTTCTTGCTTGACTTTCTAACATTTCATAATCAATCAATCCTGTTTCTTTAACCACGCCGTAAAATTGTGGTTTGTATGTTTTACCAGAAAAGTTAACAGCTGAGCCATGAGTTAAATGCCCACCCATGCTTAAATCCAATCCTAGGATAGCATCACCAGGGTGTAAAATTGCTAACATTACGGCAGCATTTGCTTGCGCTCCACTATGTGGTTGCACGTTTGCATATTCAATACCAAAAACTTCTTTTAAACGGTCAATGGCTAATGTTTCTGTTTTATCTACTATTTCACATCCTCCATAGTAACGACGACCAGGATATCCTTCTGCATATTTATTAGTCATAACGCTTCCCATAGCCTGCATCACTTGTAAGCTGGTAAAGTTCTCAGAAGCGATTAATTCAATGCCTCTACGTTGGCGTTCTAGTTCTTGGCGTATGATGTCAAAAACAAGGGTATCTCTTTGCATAATAGAATATTTCTGCAAAAATAATTGATTCTAATACCCCATCAAAGCTATGTTTCAACATTTGCTGCATGAATATCCACATTTACGTGCTGTTTTGGCCCAAAAGTATATTTCCGGGCCTGAATTAGCCTTTTACTAACAGTTATTTGCTACTTTTATCCTCCCCAAAATAATTAAGCATGAAGGCTATTATACCGGTCGCAGGAGCAGGCACTAAATTACGACCCCATACCTATACTCAACCAAAAGCACTTATTCCAATTGCGGGTAAGACTATTTTGAGTTTTATAGTGGATCAGTTGCGGGAGGTGGGGATTAATGAATTCATATTTGTTGTTGGTTATTTGGGTGAAAAAATTCAAGACTATGTGCAACAAACCTACCCAAATGTTAAAACGCATTTTGTATACCAAACCGACCGCCAAGGAACTGCGCATGCAATTGAATTAGCAAAAAATATAGTAGGAGACGACGAGGTTTTTATTTCGCTTGGTGATACAATTTGCGAATTTGATATACGTGAAGTAATGGACAGTCCTTATAGTATGCTAGGCATTAAAAAAGTAGACGATCCAAGGCAATTTGGAGTAGTGGAATTAAATGAGGAAGGATTTATTGAACACGCAATTGAAAAACCATCTATTCCTAAAAGTAATAATGCATTAGTAGGTTTATATAAAATAAAAGAATCAGGCATATTGTTTGAATGTTTTCAGCAACTTTTTAACGAGAACATTAAATCAAATGGAGAATATAATTTAACCGATGCATTGGAGTGTATGATAAAGAAGGGTGTGCAGTTTCAGTCCTTTAAAGTGAAGCATTGGTATGATTGTGGCAAGAAAGAAAGCTTGTTAGAAACAAATGCAGTGTTATTAAAAAAGTCAGGCGGTGTAACAATTAGTCCTGAATTATATATTAATAGTATAATAATTCCCCCAGTAAGTATTGCAGATGGTTGCGTAATTGAAAATTCAATTATTGGCCCGCATGTTACCATTGGGAATGATACTGTTATTAAAAGCTCGGTTGTAAAAGAAAGTATCATTGGTTCTTACACTACACTTGACGAAGTAGTGTTAGATAATTCCTTAATAGGAAGTGATGCTGCTATTAAAGGATTAAGTAGAACTTTAAATATTGGCGACAATACCGAAATTGATTTCGGATAAGCTTGTATTAGTTTGTAGATTGTTCATAGCTAAATAATTTTTTTTATGCCTTTTGAGAATCGAATCACACAACTATTCAAAATACAACTTCCTATTATACAGGCTGGTATGGTATGGGTAAGTGGCTGGAAATTAGCGAGTGCAGTGAGTAATGCCGGGGGCCTAGGTATTATAGGTGCAGGTAGTATGTACCCTGACGTTTTAAGAACGCATATTCAAAAAACTAAAGCAGCTACCACTAAACCTTTCGCGGTTAATTTGCCCTTATTGTATCCCGATATGGAGGCGCATATTCAAATTATTATAGAAGAAAAAGTGCCGATTGTTTTTACCAGTGCAGGAAATCCTAAAACATGGACAGCGCAATTAAAAGCTGCCGGCATTATTGTAGTGCATGTGGTAAGTAGTGCTTTGTTTGCGCAGAAGGCTGAAGCAGCTGGCTGCGATGCAGTTGTAGCAGAAGGGTTTGAGGCAGGTGGACATAATGGTCGAGAGGAAACTACCTCAATGGTATTAATCCCCTTAGTAAAAAAAGCGGTAACAATTCCTGTAATTGCTGCTGGCGGCATTGCCAGTGGGGAACAAATGCTAGCTGCAATGGTGCTGGGCGCTGATGCTGTTCAAATAGGCAGTCGGTTTGTTTGTAGCGAAGAGTCAAGTGCGCATTTGCATTTTAAAAATGCAATCATACATGCTAAAGAAGGTGCTACTCAACTAGGTTTAAAAAGTTTAGCGCCTGTGCGCTTATTAAAAAACGAATTTGCCGAAAAAATACTCCAATTGGAAAAAGAAGGGGAGAGTAAGGAAAACTTAGCAAACTATTTAGGGAAAGGCCGTGCAAAAAAAGGAATGTTTGAAGGGGATTTAGTAGAAGGTGAATTAGAAATTGGACAAGTGAGTGCAACTATTCATAAAATACAACCAGCAGCCGAAATTGTTGCCGAGTTATGGAAGGATTTTAACGCAGGCGTAGAACATATAAAATCACTACCTATAGATAGGGGGTTCTAGTGTAAAGGCGAACGAATTAAGATTGCTTAAATAAAGTAGTTGAATTTGCTTGAGCCACACAAGTCATTACCACATCATTAATACAAACATGTTTAGGAACATTGGCTACATACCAAGTTATGTCTGCAATGTCTTCGGCCTTTAGCGGCTCGTATCCTGCATAAACGGCATTGGCTTTACTAGCATCTCCTTTAAAACGTACCAATGAAAAATCGGTTTCAACTGCACCAGGGTGAATAGCGGTTACTTTAATCTCGTAGGGTAACAAATCAATTCTTTGTGCTTTTGTAATTGCATCTACTGCGTGTTTAGTTGCGCAGTATACATTGCCGTCCTTATACACTTCTTTGCCAGCGGTGCTGCCAATATTAATAATATGTCCTTTCTGTTTAATAAGGAAGGGTAGCACTGCTTTAGAAGCGTATAGTAGGCCTTTTACATTCGTATCAATCATTGTTTCCCAATCCTCAATAGCAGCATCCTGAAAGCTGTCGCGCCCCAAAGCAAGCCCTGCATTATTAACCAGAATGTCAATTGCTTGCCATTCAGTAGGCAAGTTGCTAAGGTTTTCGAAAACTGCTTTTTTGTCTTGGATATCAAAAACTAAAGACAATGTTTTTATGCCAAATTGTTTTTCTAATTCAGTAGCAACAGTTGCTAACTTCTCCTTTCTCCTAGCTGTTAATATTAAATCCCATCCACCAGCTGCGAACTTTTCTGCTATTGCTTTTCCAAATCCCGAACTCGCCCCGGTTATTAAAATAATTTTTGACATGGTATTTATTTATTGCTAATTGCTGTTAT
>JBEDKT010000137.1:0-14152 GCA_041172025.1 Bacteroidota bacterium | reverse complement strand
GCCATTGAGTTCCCTCCACTGTATTATTAGTGGTTATGTGTAAATAACTTGCATTTTCGGGTAGTTGAAATTGCTTATTAATATAGGTATATTTTTTATCCGAACTATCCGACACTACTTGCACTTTTCCAAAAACACTCGCTTCTTTTACTGCCTTATTTCCCCAAACGCCGTTATCACAAATGGCAGCTATTCCGTTTTCATCCAATAAATTCATAGGCACTTGCATGAATTGCATTGTCGCGCCACCTTGTAAAAATATTACTTCATATTCGTCTCCTAATCCCATTAATCGCTTCACCGTTTGTTGCGCTTCTTGCACCACTTCTACAAACCAACTTGTGCGATGCCCAATTTCTAAAATGGATAATCCAGTATTATTAAAATTATGAATTGCCGCAGCAGCTTGTGTTAAAACTTCGGGTGGTAATATAGATGGTCCAGAATTAAAATTGTGCAATTGCATGGTTAAACTATTTTTATTTAAATATTGTTGTGTGGATTTGGCTGGGATGGTTTTTTTATTTCTTCTAATGTTGCTTCATCAAACAAATCAAGTTGTTCGTCAAAAGCTGTTAACCCTCCTGTAACAACATATTTCATTGCTTCCGCAGCACCAACCCCTTTTGGCAAGCGTTTAATTTTTGACAAGGGTACCACATAAGTAATTCCAGAAATAGCATAGGAATGAGGTACGTACACTGTTAAATATTCTTTCATACCAAACAGCTCTGTATTTTCTTGTGTGATAAATCCCATTCTCCATACATCGGGTGCGTCTACATTTACTAATACGGGTTGGTCAAATTTTTTCTTATTCCCTGCAAATGCTTCTAAAAAATCCTTCACCGAAGAATAAATAATTTTCACTCCAGGTGTTTTTTCTAATACCTTATCAAAGATGTTTATTAGCTTTTCAACTACAAATAAATTTGACAACCAACCCACCACTAATACTAGTGTAATGGCTACTATAAAACCCAAGCCTGTGACTTTGGGAATTTGCCCATTTACTGCTGCAAACTGTTGAGGGAATAATAGGTTTAACACATTAGGTAAAAAATTGTCCACCCAATTAAACAGGCTCACTACCACCCAAACAGTCACACCTATAGGAGCTAATAATATTACCCCCTGAAAAAATAGCTGTGCTAAAGAGCTAAACAGCCCCTTTTTTGTAAAATATTGCTTGATTTTGGTCATTTTAGCGAGTTTATGGGTCAAATTTCATACAATTTTGCCATTCAACACAATTAATAAAGAAATAGGCTTAGAAACTTTGAAAACCATTTCGGTTTCCGTAGTTTTGCGCTCCCTAAATTTTATTATGCAGCACAGAATATTACTAAAAGCACGCGACTTAGTACTACACCATGGTGTAAAGCAGGTTACAATGGACGACCTCGCGGCCCAATTAGGTATTAGTAAAAAGACTATTTACCAGTTTTACAAGGACAAGGACGCCTTGGTAATGGCTATTATTGACATGGAACTAGAAGAACAACGTAGCAGATGTACAAAAAGCCAAGAAACTGCCGACAACGCTGTACACCAAATGTTCCTTTTACTGGAAGACATGGACGAAATGTTTAAAAACATGAACCCGCTTACAGTAGCCGAACTTGCCAAATACTTTCCAGAAGCGTTCAAAAAAATTCAAGACCACAAGGATGTATTTATGCATTCTATTATTAAAGCAAATTTAAATAGTGGTATTAAACAAGGTTTGTACCGTGGAGACATTGACCCAGAAATTTTGTCGAGGTACCGTTTAGAAACTGGCTTTGTTCCCTTTGACACCAAGCTTTACCCAATGAGCAAATTTAATATTGGTAAAGTAGCTTATCAAATTACCGAACACTTTGTTTACGGCGTAATGTCGTTAGAAGGGTACCGATTAATGGAACAATACAAATTAGAAAAAACAACAACAAGTATATAAATAATAACAAATGAAAAAAGTGCTCCTTATTCTTCTTTGCGGCTTTGTATTTTCGACTAACCTACAAGCGCAACAAAATGACAAACCAATTCACAATTTTAGTTTAGCCGATTGTGTGGACTTTGCTAAAAAAAATAATGTACAAGTTAAGAATTCATTATTGGCAATTGAAGCCCAAATTCAAACCAACCGTGAAATTCGTGCAGCGGCTTTACCAACTATTAATAGTTCATTAGCTACCACCGATTATACAAAAATTCCAGTTTCCCTTTTGCCAGGCCAAATTTTTGGCGGAGCAGCTGGGACCTTTATCCCTGTTCAGTTTGGAACTAAATTCAATGCTAACTACGGTGCTACTTTTCAACAACTTTTATTTGATGGACAAGTTTTTATTGCGCTTCAAGCTCGTGCAGCTTCACTTGAAATGGTAAATAATAATGCAGCTTTGACTGAAGAAAATATTAAAGCAAATATTTATAAAATTTATTACCAACTTTCGGCTAGCAAAACACAGTTAAATATTTTAGACGCAAATATTGAGCGTATTAATAAACTAGCACACGATGCTGAAGTAATGTATAAAAATGGTTTCGCTGAAAAACTAGACGTTGACAAAGTAAACGTTCAATTAAATAATTTACAAACCGAAAAAATTAAAGCCGACAACAGTGTAGCTATTGGTTACATGGGTTTAAAAATGTTAATGGGCATGCCTGTTAAGGACAGCTTAGTGTTGACCGATATTATTAACGAGCAAAGCTTAAGCTCGGACATACTTGTTGAAAGCGATTTTCAATACAGCATTAGAAAGGACTACCAGTACTTAAATACTATTAAGAAATTGAATCAATACAACGTGAAGCGCTACCAATTAAGCTATTTCCCTACTGTTAGCGTTTCAGGAGCCTATTCTAAAAATGCACAACGTAGCGAATTTGACTTTTTAAAAGGCGGACAATGGTTTACTACTTCTTTAATTAGCCTTAACGTGAACCTTCCCATTTTTAATGGCTTTTCAACCGATGCTAAAATAAAAAGAACAAAGATTGAATTGCAACAAACCGAAAACCAGTTAGCTGCTTTAAAAAATACCATTGACAACGAATTAACGCAAGCCAAGTTAAACTATATGTCGTCGGTTGCTACCGTTCAATTCCAAAAGAAGAACATGCAGTTAGCAGAAAACGTATACCAACAAACTAAAAAGAAGTTTGAAATTGGAACGGGTTCAAACACGGAAATTTCAGCTGCTCAAGCCGACTTAGTAAGTGCTCAAAATAATTTTATGAATGCCTTGTATAGTGCACTGATTGCTAAAGTGGACTTATTAAAAGCAAGCGGTAAACTATAAACTACAATGAAAATAATAACATCAAAAAATATTAAAACAAATACAATGAAATCAGTTTCAACTTTACTTACACTTACAATAATGCTTTTTACAGTAGCATGTGGCGGTGGTAAAAATTCGACAGAAGCTAAACAGGCGGAATTAGCTGGCTTAAAGAAAAGCGCACTTGAACTAAATTTAAAAATAGCTACACTGGAGCAAGAGTTAGAAAAACTAGGTGGTGGTGCTGCTGAAAAAACAGTACTAGTAGCTATTGATACTATTTCAACAAAAGTATTTACTCATTATATTGAACTACAAGGTAAAATTGAATCAGAAAGCGTTTCTTATATTACACCCCGCGCTGGTGGCGGACAAGTAAGAGCACTTTATGTAAAAAGAGGCGACAATGTTAGAAAGGGTCAATTGATTTTACAATTAGACAATTCCTTAATTAAACAAAGCGCTGCAGCGGCTGCACAAAATATTGAGACATTGAAAGCACAAGCTGCTTTAGCAAAGTCGGTGTATGAAAGACAAAAGAACTTATGGGCACAAAATATTGGTAGCGAAATTCAGTTAATGACTGCAAAAACAAATGCTGACGCATTAGCTAGCCAGTTAAAAGCGGCTACACAACAACTTGGTATGGTAAACGACCAATTAGCCTTTACAAGCATCTATAGCGATGTAGACGGTGTTGCCGAAGAAGTAAACGTGAAAGTAGGTGACCTTTTTGCGGGCCCTGGTCAAATTAAAATTGTAAACACTAGTAAGTTAAAAGTAACTGCACAGGTTCCTGAAAACTATGCTGGAAGAGTGAAAGTAGGTAGTGAATTAAAATTATTTTTTCCTGACTTAAATAAAACCACAGACAATAAAGTATTGGTGATGGGTAAAGTAATTGACCCATTAAGCAGAAGCTTTTTTATTGAAACTAAATTAGCAAACGGAAATGACTTTAAGCCAAACCAAATGGCTCAGGTAAGAATTAAAGACTACGAAAAAACAGATGCTATTATTATTCCTTTAAATATTTTACAAAATGAAGAACAAGGTAAGTTTGTATACATTGCTGTTGTTGAAAAAGGAAAATTAGTAGCACGTAAAAGAATAGTTGAGATTGGTGAGTTTTACGAAAACAACGTTGAAATTCATAGTGGTGTAAACATAGGTGATGTTATTATCACCGAAGGTTACCAAACATTATACGACGGCCAGTTTCTTGCAACTAAATAATTTACTTACCCATTTCACAATTGAACTATATGTCCACAATTAAAAATATAAAAGAAAAGTTTAAAGAATTTAAACCTACTTCTTGGAGTATCACCAACAAAACATCTATCTATTTAGTAATGTTGTTTATTAGTTTGGGTGGTATTTACCAATTCTTAACCTTACCTAAGGAACAATACCCCGAGATTGTTATCCCTACTATGTTTGTACAAACAATATATGTAGGTAATTCACCAAAGGATATTGAAAACTTAGTTACAGCACCTATTGAAAAACAAATTAAGAGTATTAGTGGTGTTAAGATTAATAAATTCTCTTCGGTATCACAGCAAGATTTTTCGGCAATCACCGTTGAATTTAGTACCGACGTTAAACCCGATATAGCCTTACAAAAGGTAAAGGACGCCGTTGACAAAGCTAAAACGGATTTGCCCGATGACCTAACACAGCAGCCACGTGTAATGGAAGTGAACTTTAGTGACCAGCCCATTATGTATGTAAATATTAGTGGCAACTATAATTCGGCTCAACTTAAAAAATACGCTGACGACTTAAAAGACAAATTAGAAAGTGTTACGCAAATTAACCGTGTTGATTTAGTAGGCGCGCCTGAAAGAGAATTTCAAATTAACGTGGACAACTACAGAATGCAAAGCTCGGGTATCACTTTTGACGATATAAGCAATGCTATTCAAAGAGAAAACTTGGATTTGTCGGGTGGCTTATTAGAAATTGGTACTATGAAACGTAATGTGCAATTAAAAGGTCAGCTTAAAACAGCTGCCGATATTGCCAATATTATTGTTCGAAATACGAGCGGTGCCGCTATTTATTTAAGAGACGTTGCTACTATTAAAGATACCGTTAAAGAAAATGAAAGCTTTGCACGCCTTGATGGCATTAATGTATTGACTTTAAATATTATTAAAAGAAGTGGTGAAAATTTAATTGAAACTTCTGATGAAGTAAAGCGTGTGGTTGCCGAAGCACAAGCTTCTTTTTTACCAAAGGATTTAAAAACATCTATTTCGGGTGACCAAAGTATTAGAACTAAAAGTTCTTTCACCGAATTAGTGAATTCCATTGTAATTGGTTTTGTATTGGTGTTAGTGGTATTAATGTTTTTTATGGGTATTACAAACGCCTTCTTTGTTGCCTTATCGGTACCATTAAGTATGTTTGTTGCCTTTGTGTTTTTGCCAGCTGGTGAATTAGTAATTGGTGCAAGTATTACCTTAAACTTTATGGTGCTATTCGCCCTTTTATTCGGCTTAGGTATTATTGTGGATGACGCGATTGTGGTAATTGAAAACACGCATAGGATTTTTGTGGATGGACGTGGTAAGCTTACCGCTACTACTTCGGCTAAGATGGCCGCTGGCGAGGTATTTATACCAGTATTAGCAGGAACAGTTACTACACTTGCTCCTTTCTTCCCATTATTATTCTGGCCTGGTATTATTGGCAAGTTTATGGTGTACTTACCAGCAATGTTAATATTCACCTTAACTGCTTCTTTAATAGTTGCATTTATAATGAACCCTGTTTTTGCGGTTGACTTTATGAATCATACAGATGATGAACATATTAAAGAAAAGAAGTCAGCTATATTCAAGAAGAAAGGATTTTGGATTCCGATAGCCGTGGGTATTTTATTTGACTTACTAGGTTATACCTTCTTAGGCAACTTGTTAATCTTTTTTATGTTACTTGTGGTAGCTAATAAATATTTTATTCAAGATGCTATTGTGCACTTCCAAACCGACTTGCTTCCTAAAATGATGAACTCCTATGAAAGAATTTTAAGGAGGGCGTTGAATGGCTGGAGGCCTGTAAAATTATTGGTAGGTACTTTTGTATTACTTATATTTTCGTTTATTGTTTTTGGAATTAGTGTTAGCACGGGTAGGACAGGTATTGAGTTTTTCCCTAAAGGAGACCCAAATCAAATTTATGTGTACTTAAAACTTCCTGTAGGTACCGACGTTAAGCATACCGATTCAATCACTAAAGTTTTAGAAGGTAAAGTAAAAGCTATCCTTGACAAAGACATAAAGGGTGGGAAATCGATTGTCGAAAGTGTTATATCAAATGTGGCAATAGGCGCAGGTGACCCTACTATGGGCGACAGAAGTACCAGGTCGGAACTTGGTCGTATCCAAATTAACTTTGTGGAATACGAAAAACGCCATGGTGTTTCAACAGCGCCATATTTAGACGCTATTCGTGGCGAGATGAAAGGTATACCGGGTGCAGAGATTACCGTTTCTCAAGAACGTAATGGCCCTCCTACCGACCCTCCAGTAAATATTGAAGTTCAGAGTGAAGATTTTGATAAATTAATTAAAACTGCAGTTGGCTTAAAGAATTATTTAGACAACGCGCAAATTCCTGGGGTGGAGCAGTTGAAAATGGATGTTGATTTACAAAATCCAGAATTGACTTTAACCATTGACAGAGACCGTGCTTTAATAGAAGGTGTAAGTTCGGCACAAGTAGGTATGCAAATTCGTACTGCATTATTTGGAAAAGAAATTTCTAAGATCAAAGAAGGAAAGGATGAATATAAAATTCAATTGCGTAATGAAGAAATGCAACGTAAGAATTTAGTAGACATTTTAAATATGCGCTTGTCGTTCCGTGATATGGCTGCAGGTGGTATGGTTAAAAATATTCCTATTAGTTCATTAGTGAAAGTAGAACCTACTAATACTTTAGGTAGCGTAAAAAGGAAAAACCAGAAAAGACAAATTCAATTGAATTCGAATGTTTTAACTGAACAAGGTTATAACCCAACAGCAGTGAATGCAGTAATTAAACAATATATTGATAATTACAAGGGTATTGCAGACGGTGTAACAGTGCAACAAACAGGTGAAAATGCACAACAATTAGAAACCGTAGCTTTCCTTGGTAAGGCTTTGATTATCGCCTTAATGTTGATTTTATTTACGTTGGTTTTACAGTTTAATTCTATTTCGAAGTCGGTTATTATTTTAACAGAAATCTTATTTAGTATTATTGGTGTGTTATTAGGCTTTGCCTTAACTGGAATGAAAGTGTCTGGTGTAATGACTGGCCTTGGTATTGTTGGTTTAGCGGGTATTGTAGTTAAAAATGGTATCCTTGTTATTGAATTCGCCGATGAATTAAGAGCAAGAGGTTTAAAAACCAGAGAAGCCGTTATTCAAGCAGGTAAGACAAGAATTATTCCTGTAATGTTAACTGCGCTTGCTGCGATACTGGGTTTTATTCCAATTGCAATAGGCTTCAATATTAACTTCGTTACCATGTTCAGTGAGTTAAACCCACATATCTTCTTTGGTGGTGATAACGTTTCGTTCTGGAAGCCTTTAAGTTGGACCCTTATATTTGGTTTAGCTTTTGCTTTCTTTATGACATTGTTTATTGTACCGGCAATGTATTTAATTGCCGAGCGTTTGAAACGCCCAATGCGTCGTCATTTTGGAGGTAAGTGGATTAGCATGTTAGCGATTCCGCCATTAACCTTTATTTTTATTCCATTGATTTTTATAACTATGTGGTTACACCGAAAAAATGTAAGACGTCGTATTGCAAATAGAAATGCAAATGGTAATGATACTATTAATCATTCATGGTATTAATGACTGAGAAAATATACTAGAAAAAATACTAGAAAAATACCTAAGCCCCCCGATTTTATCGGGGGGCTTTTTGTTGCGTATTGAATTGATAATTTTATTAGCTTTGGTTTAATAAATTTATTACCATGAGCGCGCACACAATAGACTATCAAATATTTGGAGAAGAAATGCAATATGTTTCGGTTGAACTTGACCCCGAAGAAACTGCTATCGCAGAACCTGGTGCCTTTATGATGATGGAGGAGGGTATTCAAATGGAAACTATTTTTGGCGACGGTAGCCAACAGAATTCAAGTATTTTAAACAAACTTTTTAATGCAGGGAAACGCGCATTAGTTGGAGAAAGTTTATTTATGACGGCCTATACCAATACTGGATATGGAAAAAAGAAAGTAAGTTTTGCGTCACCTTACCCAGGAAAAATTATTCCTATTTATTTACCCAACTTAGGCCATAAAATTATTTGTCAAAAAGATGCATTTTTGTGCGCAGCCAAAGGCGTAAATATTGGTATTGAGTTTCAGCGAAAGCTTGGCACTGGCTTATTTGGTGGAGAAGGTTTTATTATGGAAAAACTAGAAGGCGACGGGATGGCCTTTCTTCACGCTTGTGGACATGTTATTGAAAAAGATTTAGTGCCCGGGGAATTACTTAAAGTGGACACAGGTTGTATTGTGGGTTTCACTTCTACCGTTAATTATGATATACAATTTGTGGGTGGTGTTAAAAACACTTTATTCGGTGGCGAAGGTTTGTTTTTTGCAACCTTAACAGGACCTGGCAAAATTTGGATACAAACACTTCCTATTAGCCGACTAGCAGGACGTATTCTTGCATATGGTACTTACAAAAGAAAAGAAGAGGGCAGTATCCTTGGAGGAATTGGTAATATTTTAGACGGCGATGGTTGGAAGTAAATTAAAAGCTTAGTTGATTAGACAAACGCTTCAATTCTATTTCTGCAATTTTTGCTGTATAGCGTAAACTTACTAAACGAAACCCAGCGCTTTCAAAGCTTTGCTGTGCTTGCTTTACGTCAACTATAGTAGCTTGCCCTAATTTAAATTTTTCCATAACCAGTGTCAATAATGCTTGCGACATGGAATAGTTCTGTATTCTGTGCTAGTTTGATTAACACTATTTTGATAATTTTTATACGTCTTGTATAATTCAGTTGCTAAATCCTGTGCAGTATTTTGATATTGAATTTTTGCACTTTGCGTACTTAATTGTGCATTTTTATAGGCACGTTTACTTGCACTTCCTGCATAAATAGGGATACTTAAATTCAGGCCTAAAAAAGGACCATAACTTTCATTAAGTAATATAAAACCTGCAGCCGACTTACTGCTATTATAATTAAAGCCTGTATTTGCACGTAAGGTTGGATACCTTAATGCACTACTTTCTTTTTCAATATACTGGTTCACGTTTATCAATTGCTGTGCCGATTGCAATAAAGGATGGTCCTTCATTTTTGCTTCTACTTCGGCTAACAAAACTTTGCTGTCCACCTGTATACTATCGTTTATAATAAACAAAGTGCTTGTTGGCATTACCATTGTGTTTAATAAGTCGGCCTTTGCTTGCTCAATAACTATTAATTGGTTTTGCTTTGCTTGCACTAATGCATTTAAATCTAATGAAGACTGGTAAAAGTCGGCCTGATTGGCGACGCCTACTTGTTGTCTTGTTTTTACAATTTCCAAACGTTGCTGTGACGCTTCGATAGAAGTTTCAATTGTTTTTAAATAAGCTTGTTGACGCACAACATTATAATATTGTTGCATCACTAGCGATGTTGTATTTAATAACTGAGCTTGTAGTAAGGATTGATTTTGTTTTTCTAAACTAGCTAGCCTACTTTTAGTTGCTACTATCCTGTACCCATTAAATAAAATCATTGAAGCTGTCAAACCTGCACCAACAGTGCTTCCGTCTACATTTGGCCTTGTTGTGTTTCGGGAAGCATCGGGGAAAGTTTGATTAATAGTGCTTAAGGTATTATTATTCGTAACCGTTGAACTCACTGTTGGCAAGCCCCCTGCAACACCAATATTGTTATTGTTTTTTGCAATGGCTAAACTATTCTCCACCAATTGTATATCATAACTATTTTTTAATGCCGTCGTAACTGCATCATTCAGTGTTAAATTTTGCTGCGCCTGTGTGCTGATTGTGTTTATGGTAAATAACAACACAATTATAAACGTACTTGTTTTTTGCATAGTATAAATTTAGGGCAACCCTTTATTTATTATAATTATTTTACACCAATGGTTATTGATGTTGTTTTACTTAGCCTATCCTACGAGTGTTCCAACGCCGTCGCCTTGCACCACTCGTAATAAATTGCCTGGTTGGTTCATATCAAATACAATAATGGGCAATTTGTTTTCCATACATAAAGTAAAAGCAGTCATGTCCATTACTTTTAAGTTTTGCGCTATACACTCTTGGAAACTAATGGTTTCGAATTTTTTTGCAGCTGGATTTTTTTCTGGATCACTATCGTAAACTCCGTCTACTCTTGTTCCTTTTAAAATAACATCCGCCTTCATTTCAATTGCACGAAGTGACCCTGCTGTGTCAGTAGTGAAATAAGGGTTACCTGTTCCTGCGCCAAATATTACTACACGTCCTTTTTCCAAATGGCGTAATGCTTTACGACGGATATAAGGTTCAGCTACTTGTTCCATATTAATTGCCGACTGTAAACGTGTGTATACGCCTATTTTTTCAAGCATTGCTTGTATTGCCATTGCATTTATTACTGTTGCCAACATACCCATATAGTCACCATGTGCACGTTCAATACCGCTTTCAGCTTCATTCATACCTCGGTATATATTTCCGCCGCCTATTACAATGGCTACTTCAACACCCAAATCAACTACTTGTTTTATCTCTTTTGCATACTGTTCAATTATCGCTGGGTTAAACGGGTCTCCGTTTCGTTCTTTTCCTAATAAAGCCTCCCCTGATAATTTTAATAAAACGCGTTTGTATTTAAGCTGCATAGGTTGAAAAGTTTATAGTTGCAAGATAGCAATTTTAAGGCCAATAAAAAAGGGTCTCGTCTATGACGAAACCCTTTAAATATGATATTTCCTGGTGAGGGCTACCCTCTAGGAATCTGAACCATTTGGATCTTTTGAACCAAACAGTATTGACTTGCAATTTACCCTAGAGCGACTCTCTTGAATTCTGTTACTTTTATGTCAGCTCCTACAGATTTGATATGCTCGCCTACTGTTTTACCACCATCCTTCACGAATGACTGTGCTAGTAAAGTTTGTTCTTTAAAGAATGCAGCAATTTTACCTTCTGCAATTTTTACAATCATTTCTTCTGGCTTACCTGCCATTTTAGGATCTTCTTTCATTGTATCAATAATGATAGCTCTTTCACGTGCAACTGTTTCAGCAGGAACTGAATCAGCGTCAACTGCAACTGGACTCATTGCTGCAATTTGCATTGCAAGGTCTTTACCCAATTCAGCAGCTTCGTGAGTTAAGCCAACTAATACACCCATACGGTATGAACCATGAATATAAGCAGCAACAAATGGTGCGTCAACTCTTTCGAATTTAGCAACACCAATTTTTTCACCGATAGAAGTTAATTTATCATTAATCATATCAGCAACTGTTGTTCCGTTAATGCTAACTGAATTTAATTCTTCAGCAGATTTTACATTGTTCGCAACCGCAGCATCAGCAATGGTTTGAGCGAATGCAACGAATTCTGCATTCTTAGAAACGAAATCGGTTTCACAAGAAATACATACTACAAAACCAGTTTTATGATCGGCAGAAGTTTGTGCAATAATTACTCCTTCTTTTGCTTCACGGTCGCTACGCTTTGCTGCAACTTTTTGTCCTTGCTTACGTAACCAGTCAATTGCTGCTTCAAAATCACCATTCGTTTCAGTTAAAGCTTTTTTACAATCCATCATTCCGGCACCTGTTGCTTGACGTAATTTGTTAATCTCAGCAGCTGTAATATTACTCATCTTGTTAATATTTTATTGTAATCAATTATTGAATTCGAATAAATACAATTGGGTGATTAGTATCCCAAAGACACTAATCACCCAATTTGCATTAAAATTTATTTGCCTGCAGGGCGACGTGTACTTTGAATACGACGCTTAGGAGCACCTGGAGCTGTTGGAGCAGCACCCGCGCCACGCTTAGCTCTTCCGCCTTCAGCATTTGCTTCTGCTTCCATACGTTTTGCTTTCGCTTCGTTTTCATTGTTGCCTTCCTCTGCTTCGCCTTCGTCGTCCTTAGACGCTTGACGCTCAGCTAAACCTTCTGCAATTGCTGCAGTAATATAGTTAGTGATAATTGCAATTGATTTAGTTGCATCGTCATTCGATGGAATAGAGAAGTCAACTTTATTTGGATCACAGTTTGTATCAACCATACCAAATGTTTGAATTCCTAAACGCTTCGCTTCTGCTAATGCAATATGCTCGTGTCCGATATCAACTAAGAATAAAGCTGCTGGTAAACGACCCAATTGAGCGATACCACCTAATACTTTCTCCATTTTATCTTTATCACGACCTAAAGTCAAACGCTCTTTTTTAGTTAAGCTTTCTGCACTTCCGTCGCTCAACATTTTTTCAATGCTTTGCATTTTCTTTACGCTCTTACGAACCGTATTGAAGTTAGTCAACATACCACCTAACCAACGCTCTGTAGCGTAAGGCATGTTTACTTTTTTAGCGCACTCACTTACAATTTCTTTTGCTTGTTTCTTTGTAGCAACAAACATAATTTTCTTACCGCTTTTTGCAATTTGCTTTAAAGCAGCAGCAGTTTCTTGTAAATGGTCAACTGTTTTATTTAAATCAATGATGTGAATACCTTTTTTCTCAGCGAAAATATAAGGTAACATCTTAGGGTTCCACTTCTTCTTAAGGTGACCAAAGTGTACGCCGGCCTCCAGTAATTGCTGTTGTAATGAAGTGTTATTTTCCATGTGTATAATTTGTTGTAATGAATTAATTGATTAACGTTTACTGAACTGGAAGCTTCTACGTGCTTTCTTATGACCGAATTTCTTACGCTCAACGCTACGTGGGTCACGTGTTAATTGACCAGCCGCTTTTAATGTTGGACGAACCTCAGGATTCAATTCAACTAATACACGAGCTATACCTAATTTAGCTGCTTCTGCTTGGCCTTTTAAACCGCCACCAGTTGCATTTATTACGATATCATATTTACCCAAATTTTCAGTTGCTTTTAAAGGCGCTTCAACTTGGTTTTGTAAATACACTAATTGGAAATAATCTTTATAGTCTTTATTGTTTACTGTTATTTTACCAGTACCCTTACTGACAAAGACGCGTGTTACCGCTTCCTTACGACGACCTACTGCATTTGTTTGCTTTTCCATTTATTTAGATTTGGAATTTTTAAAATTTAAATTCTTTAGGTTGTTGTGCAGTATGAGGGTGTTTATCACCAGCATATACAAACAATTTTTTAACCATCTTACGACCTAAACGGTTTTTAGGTAACATACCTTTTACCGCTCTTTCCATAATTACTTCTGGACGACGCTTGATTAAATCTTCAGCAGCTTCTTCTTTCTTACCACCTGGGTATCCAGAATAGTTTAAGTAAACTTTATCATGGAATTTGTTTCCAGTCAATTGTACTTTTTCTGCGTTAATGATGATTACATAATCTCCACAGTCAACGTGAGGAGTGTAATAAGCTTTGTTCTTACCACGTAGAACAGCTGCGATTTTTGAAGCGATACGTCCTACGGTTTGATTAGTACCATCAACAATGTACCAGCCATGTTTAACGGTAGCCGCGTTGGCGTGCTTCGTGGTGAAATGTAGTTTACTCATAATTCTTTTGTTTTAATGAGGCTGCGCTATCCCGCTAGCCATAAATTATCCCCTTTGTTTAAGGGAGGGCAAAGGTACGAGGGGATTTTGGCTTTTCCTAACGTATTGCGCCTTCATTTTTACACAAGCATTTGTAACGC
>JBEDKT010000136.1:0-6759 GCA_041172025.1 Bacteroidota bacterium | reverse complement strand
AGTTTAGGGATAGAAGTTGTCTTTTGTGTATTTTTTTCATACCACTTATCGTAGTATTTTAATAGAATACTAAAAGCGTCTTCAATGTTTCCTTCAATAATATGGTTAATAGCAGTTTTTGTTTCTAAGCCACCAAGCCTTTTTTGAATCCTTAGTGTAGCGCTCATTAAACTGTCTTTATCAAATTTTCCATAACCTGTTGTAATAAAACCAAGCCTTTCGTTAAAAGGAATTTCGATAAAATAACAAATACTATTTCGGAGTAAAGTGAAAAATGAAGTAGGTAGCATTACAAGTCCAATTCTTTGACTTTCGTCTTCAATCCAAATCCCGTCTTCTACATATTCAATAGAAGCAAGCGCATGTGCTAATTTGTTTTCAAACATTTCCTGTGTAGGTTGTTGTGCTTGACCAAGTGCACCAAAGGAAGACCCCTTGTGATGTGCAAGCCCTTCTAAATCTATTACTGTTTGATTTCTTCTTTTTAATTCTAATAAAATTTCGGTTTTGCCGGAACCCGTATAGCCACCTAATACTTTTAAGGGGTAAGGTTTTTCAAATTGTGCAAGCGCCCAATTTCTATAGGCTTTATAACCACCAATAAGTTGTAGTACCTTAAAACCATAAAGGTCTAAAAGCCATGCTACAGCACCGCTGCGCATCCCGCCTCGCCAACAGTGTACAATAATTGTAGGTGTTTCTGTGCTATTCTTTTTTTCAAATGTAGCCGCTAAGTTTTCTACTGTTTCAATAAGTGCCTTCATTTTTTCTCCAAAAAAAGGGAGTGCAATTTTTATGGCAGCCTGTCTACTTGTTTGTTTGTAAGTAGTACCCACCGTGGCGCGTTCCTCGTTCGTAAACAAGGGTAAGGAATGCGCACCAACAATATGTGCATGTTCAAATTCTCCAGGACTGCGCACGTCAATAACAATTGCTTTCGAAGCAATTTCAACAAAATCATCTATGCTTATTTTTTGAACCGCCATATACTATAAAGGTAGTTGCTTTAACGCAGCTTTAAGCGTGTCAGTTGTAAAAGGAATAAAAGGAGGTTTAGTATACGGTAAGTTTGCGGCCGCACTTAGCGCGGTAGCCAAGTTAAAGTGGTGTTGTTCAAAATAAACGGCCCATTTTTTATTTTGCCAATACTGTCCTAAATAGGTTTGTTCAGTTTGGCCAGGTGTTGGCACAAAAATTAATTTTTTTTCAAAAGGAATTAATTCCATCAAGCTAGTGTAACCCCCTCGACAAATTATATATTCCGCATTTTTTATTTCATTTGCAAGCGCGGCGCCAGCAAGGTGATTAAATAATATGCCATTTGCCGAAACCCTTGTATGTGAGTTATTCATAGGAAGTCCTGCTACAAGTACGAATTTTTTATTTAGTGCATTTCCTTCCTCCCATAAAATATTTTCAAGTAATGTTCTTTGTGGTTCTGGCCCAGAAATAATACCTAAAAAATGAATTGGTTTATTTTCAGCTGCTCCCGGCTTTTCGGGCACTGCGGTAAAAAGGCGGGATAATATTCCTAAATAAAAAATGGGCGTTCTTGGTTTTTTGGTGGGGTTTGATAATATACCCGAAAGGTTATTATTGCCTTCCATATCGGGAACCCAGCAGGAAGTAAAATTATGCAACCAAGCATATTGCATTAGCTGAAATAGGCGCGTAGCCCATTTGTAAGGCATAATTAGGTTTAGCTGATGGGTAATAAAAACGCTTGGAATTTTTTTGTGAAAAAAACCAACACGATTATCCGACACCGCTAAATCAAATTGATACTTTCTTTGCATACGCTTAAGCCAAAAGTATTCATTAATGGCACTCCATAAAATTTTTGGCCCCTGCAAAAAAATAGTAATAAAAAACAAGTGTCTATTTTTTGTATACCTAACACGGTAGCCACGTAAGGGTAATATATCAACAGTAGGAAAAGCTTCTTTTAAAATTACCGCATGATGCCCCTCTGAAGCAATATAAACCTTGGCGCCAAGGCTTAAAAATGCATTAATAATTGGTATGCACCTGGTAGCGTGGCCAAGTCCCCAGTCTAAAGGAGCAATGCAAACAGAAAGTGGTTTCATGAAGCATAAATTTAGTCAATAATATACATGTATAAAACACTAAATTTGGTTTAAACTATTTTACATGAGTTGGTTGTCAAAAGAAAAATCTATTGCGTTGTATGCGGCACTTGTTTCCTTTGGAACTTATGTGTTTGTTTTTGGGTTTAGAAAATCGTTTACAGTGTGCACTTTTGATGGGTTAACATTTGGTCCCATTGCCTTTAAAACAGCATTAGTTATTAGCCAAATGTTAGGCTATTTAATGGCAAAGTTTTATGGCATTAAATTTATTTCAGGACTTAAGAAGGTAAATAGGTATAAAATTATTTTTTTGTTAACAGGCATTTCATGGCTGGCCTGGTTGTTTTTTGCCATAGTGCCCGCTCCGTATAATGTGGTGTTTCTTTTTTTAAATGGGTTCCCCTTGGGTATGTTATGGGGTGTTGTTTTTTCTTATGTTGAAGGGAGAAGAAGTACCGATTTTATTGGTGCCGCATTGGCCGTAAGTTTTATTTTTTCTGCAGGTTGGGTAAAGTCAGTTGGTGCTTGGTTAATGATACAGTTTCATGTACCTGAATTTTGGGTACCCTTCTTTACAGGACTGGTTTTTGTGTTACCCCTTATTGTATGCGTATATGGCTTAGAACAAGTGCCAGCGCCTTCCGCAGCCGATGAGCAACTAAGAACGGCACGCGTGCCAATGACTGCTGATGATAGAAAAAATTTGATAAAACAATACCTACCAGGCGTGATTGCTTTTGTAACAATTTATTTATTTGCAACTATTTTTCGTGATATTCGAGACAACTTTTCTGCTGATATGTGGAAAGAAATGGGCTATGGTTCAAAGCCTGCTATTTTTACGCAAACCGAAATCCCCATTACTATATTTATATTAATAATTATTGGCGCGGTAGTTGCAATAAAAAATAGTTTCAAAGCATTAATGGTTGCGCATGTTTTTATTTTACTAGGATTTATAATTGCAGGCGGTTCAACTTATTTTTTTACCCATGGGTTGTTAAATCCTTTTTGGTGGATGATGTGGGTAGGCTTGGGATTGTATTTAGTGTACATTCCTTTTAACTCCATTTTCTTTGATCGCTTAATTGCTGCTTTTTCAATGAAAGGAAATGCAGGCTTCTTTATTTATTTTGCGGACTCCATTGGCTATGTAGGAAGCGTAAGTGTGATGCTAGTTAAGGAGGGTATGGATTTGAATATACAGTGGACTAAATTCTTTTCACAAAGTGTAATGGTGCTTTCTTTTATAGGTGTATTTATTACACTATATGCCATTTATTACTTTACACAAAAACATAAAGCCCAAACAGTTGCCTTGGAGAATACTTAATCGATTTACTTTCTTTTTAAATTTGATCGATTTTATTCTGTTGATATATTAACCCTAAATACATATATTTGGTTAGACGAACGATTGCTATGACCCAAACGAAATCAAACATGGATCAGGATTTTTCTATGCTACAATCTCAAGTAGCAGAAGGCGATACCCGTGCATTTCGTCAAATCTTTGATGCTTTATTTTCTAACTTATCTAAGTTTTCCTATTCCTTTGTTCAGTCTAAAGAAGCTGCTACCGAAATAGTAGACGAATTGTTTGTGCGCTTGTGGACGAACAAAACCCACATTATAAAAATTAACGACTTAAGAGTCTATTTATATACCGCAACCAAAAATGCTTCTTTAAATTATATCGCAAAAAAAGCAAAACAGATAGAAACCGAACCCTACGAAAACCTACATGTTCAAATAGCTGACGGCGCTTCCCCAGAACAATTAATGATTACGAAGGAAATGCTTCAAAAAATTAAGCAAGCTGTAGACGGACTTCCCCCTAGGTGTAAACTAATTTTTAAGCTGGTGCGAGAAGACGGCTTACGTTATAGCGAAGTGGCTGAAATTCTAAGCCTATCTGTAAAAACAATTGATGCTCAAATGGTTATAGCTGTTTCTCGAATCCGTGAAAGTGTAAAAACGGCTATCGAAACCTCTCGCAACAATATTTATATAAAAAAGTAGCCACCTGCTTAGGGTTAACCCATCATTTTTTTGTCTTAGGTATAAGCATGCCTATGAACCGCAACAGAATTATAGAACTTTACTCCAGAATATTATCAAAGGAGGCCTCCGATATTGAACAAGCGGAGTTTGCCGAATTGCTTAAAAGCGAGGACGAACAATTTTTTCATGAATTAATTACTAGCTGGTGGAATATTCAAGCACCAAAAAGCGCCCATTCACAAAGCGAGAAAGACGACCACTTTAATTATATTTTATCAACAGCCACTGCCGACCAAATGATTGAGCAAGCTATTAATGTTAGCAGCCCCGGTACTAATATTAAAAAAATGCCTTCAATTGCCAAATGGTCATTGGCCATTGCCGCTGTTTTAATTGGACTGGTTTTAAGTTTTCAGTTTGGACTGCCGGGCATGCAAACCAACCCTACAGATAAATTCAAGTACAACGAAATTGTTGCCAAAAGAGGAACTAAATCAAAACTAATTTTACCGGACGGTACTCAGGTTTGGTTGAATTCAGAAAGTAAACTTTCTTATGGCGCAAGCTTTAATGATTCTATTCGAGAAGTAACGCTAGAGGGAGAAGCCTACTTTGATGTAGTCAAAGATAAAAACCGCCCCTTCATTGTAAAAACATCGGCAATAAGCATACGTGTATTGGGTACGGCTTTCAACGTTAAATCGTATAACCAAGACCCCACTATTGAAACAACTTTAGTGAGAGGGCTTATTGAGGTTCAAAAAAATAACGAACCTTCAGCGTCAAAAATAATACTACGCCCTAATGAAAAATTAGTTTACAATAAACCTGAAGCCTTGAATGCGAATCAACAATCAGGAATACCTATCGACAACAAACAGGCACAATTAATATTTATCAGTCCTATTTCTAAATATATCCCCGACAGTGCAAGAGTGGAAACTTCATGGGTTTATGGCCGTTTGATATTTGATGGAGACACTTTTGCTGAATTGGCAGAAAAAATGGAAAGGTGGTATAATATAAAAATCACTATCAAAAATCAACATTTGGCAGCAAACAGGTTTGGAGGAGTTTTTGAAAATGAAAATGTGGAAGAGGCCTTAAAGGCATTACAACTAATTGCTATGTTTAAATATACAATTCACGACAGTGAAATTATAATTGAATAATAGTTAAAAATAAAAATCGGGAAATGCGCTAACATTCCCCGATCAGGTCGAAAAGAAACCAAGGACAATCGTAAAATTCACCAAGGTTTCGTATTAAATAACCCTAAACCAAAGGTATGAAAAAAACCTTACTCAGTGTTAAGCTACTGCTTACGCAAAATCGCTCTTTATTTAAAACATTATTGTTTATGAAAATGACGATCGCATTGATCTTACTTACTACGTTGCAAGCAATTGCAGGCGATGCCAATGCACAATTTGTAACACTACAAATGAAGCAAGCGGGGATGCCAAAAGTATTTAAGGCAATTGAAAAACAAAGTGCATACCGTTTTCTGTACAACTACGACTTACCCGCCTTACAAAAAAAGGTAGACGTGAGTGTGGCTGGAGAATCTGTGGTAGGCTTGTTAGAAAACATGCTTTTGGGTACAGGATTAAACTACAAAGTATTGGAAAACAATCTAGTAGTTATTTTACCTACCGAAAGCAGTGAAGTAGCCGAAGGGCGAAAAGTCTCGGGAACAGTAATGTCCGAAAATGGCGAGCCATTGGTTGGGGCCTTTATTGTAATTAAGGGTACCAATTTAGGTACCACTACCGACTCAAAAGGAAATTTTACAATTAAAGTAGAGGATAATAATGCCGTAATACTTGTTTCTCACGTTAACTATGAAAAACAAGAAATTGCGGTTGGTGCCGCTGAGGTTATTAAAATCTCTCTAAAGTTATTAAACAACGAACTGAATCAAGTAGTTGTTGTAGGTTATGGTACACAAAAGAAAAAGGACCTAACGGGTTCGGTATCAGTTGTTACTGCTAAGGACCTCGAAAATCGTCCTAATACTCAATTTGGATATGGATTAGAAGGTAAGGCTTCTGGAGTTCAGGTTATTAGGTCTTCGGGTCAACCTCAAGCAGGATTTAGTATACGCGTTCGCGGTACTTCTTCTATCACTTCTGGAAGTGATCCTTTATATATGGTGGACGGTGTTCCAACTTATAATACAAGTGAAATTAATCCTGCCGACATTGAAAGTATCACCATATTAAAAGACGCCTCTTCTGCGGCTATCTTTGGAAGTAGTGGTGCAAATGGCGTTGTGATAATTACAACTAAGAGAGGTAAAAATCAAAAGTTAAAATTAACTTATAACGCAACTGCTACTGTTTCAAGCGCATGGAAAAAAATGGACGTGCTAAATGCAAGTCAATTTAAGGACCTAGCTACTGAAATGGGTGGTTCTACCGACTGGACAAAGTTAACAGCAAACACCAACTGGCAAGACGAAATATTCAGAAATGCAATTTCTCAAAACCACCAATTGTCTGCAACGGGTGGAAATGAAAAAACTACTTATTATGTATCGGGGTCGTTTAACGATCAAAATGGTATAGTATTAAACAACAGTTTAAAACGTACTACACTAAAAGTAAACCTAGACCATCAATTAAGTAAAGCAATTAAATTAGGATCAAGTGTTTCTTATGAC
>JBEDKT010000135.1:0-2637 GCA_041172025.1 Bacteroidota bacterium | reverse complement strand
GTTTTACAAACATACAATTCAATGTTTAAACAACAAAATATTTTTTAGGTTTATTTAGGGCTAAAATTGGGTGTTTTATCAGTATCTTCGCAAAAATTCTTTAGAATGAACCTACACGAATACCAAGCAAAGGAACTACTTAAAAGGTACAATGTTCCAGTACAAGAAGGTGTTGCTGTGTCAACTGCAGAAGAAGCAGTTGCAGCCTACCAAAAAATCGCTACCGAAACCAACAATAAATTTGCTGTCGTGAAGGCACAAATTCATGCAGGTGGACGTGGAAAGGGTAAAATTATCGGCACTGAGCAACGTGGAGTAGCTGTAGGTAAGTCAGCTGAAGACATTGGGACATTTGCAAAAAACATACTAGGTGGCACTTTAGTTACTATTCAAACTGGCCCAGCTGGTAAATTAGTAAGTAAAATTTTAGTGGCTCAGGATGTATATTACGAAGGCCCCCAACCTACTAAGGAATTATACCTTTCTATATTACTAGACCGTGCAAAAGGAATGAATGTAGTAATGTATAGCACAGAAGGTGGAATGGATATTGAAGAAGTAGCTCATAACACCCCTGAAAAGATATTTAAAGAGTGGGTTCACCCTGGTGGTGGCTTACAAGGCTTCCAAGCAAGAAAAATTGCTTTCAACTTAGGTTTAAGCGGAGAATCTTTAAAAAATTGCGTGAAGTTTGTAACTAATTTATACAATGCTTACGTTTCATTAGACTGTGGCATGTTGGAAATTAATCCTTTGTTCAAAACTAGCGATGACAAAATTATTGCTGTTGATTGTAAGATGAACATTGACGATAACGCCTTATTGCGTCATCCCGATTTATTAGCAATGAGAGACACAAGCGAAGAAGATGCTACCGAAGTGGAAGCAGGAGAATTTGGATTAAACTTTGTGAAGTTAGATGGTAACGTTGGTTGTATGGTAAATGGCGCTGGTTTAGCAATGGCTACAATGGATATGATTAAGTTAAGTGGTGGTGAGCCAGCTAACTTCTTAGACGTTGGAGGTACTGCAAATGCTGAAACAGTAGAAGCAGGATTTAGAATTATAATGAAAGATCCTAATGTAAAAGCAATCTTAATTAACATCTTTGGCGGTATTGTTCGTTGTGACCGTGTTGCTGCTGGTGTTATTGAAGCTTTCAAAAAATTAGACAATATCAATATCCCTATCATTGTTCGTTTACAAGGAACAAATGCAGTGGAGGCTAAAAAATTAATAGACGAAAGTGGATTGAAAGTACAATCTGCAATTCAATTAAGCGAAGCTGCTGAATTAGTGAAGAAAGCGGTTGCTTAGGACACAAGCTTAAGAATTTTAAAAATGCCTCGAAATTTTCGGGGCATTTTTGATTACTTTAAATAGTACAGAACTACTAGTCGCATTATTCAGTAATCCATAAATAGAATTTATTGAGAAAGTATGGTCACTTCAGTAAGCGCACTAAAGGAATACACATGCCCAGTGGAAACTTCCACACATTCAATACGTATACGTCTTTTTTTTCCGCGTCTAAATACCCTGCCCTTTAGCGACTCAAATAAAGTACCCTCGGCGATATGGGCCACAAAAGCAACCCCGTCTTTTTTTATTGGATCATATTTTCTTAAAATCAATAGCAGTGTGGTTTCGCCGTTTGCAGTGGCTGCAGGATTCAGCAAAGTTTTCTTCAATGCTTTTTGTATATCGTCAGGAAATAAACCTAACTGTATAAATTGAGCAAGCAACTGTCCATAAATGGTTTTCCATTCTTTACCATGGGCTTCTACTCTATTTCTGTATTGTTCAAAACACAACAAATGTGCAAGTTCATGTAACAGTGTTATTAGGAATTCATATTCATTCAAATTGCCATTCACCGAAATTTTATGATTAGCTCCTAAAAAAGCATGTCGGTAATCCCCTAAAACCGATTTTCTTGCTTTGGTAACTGTCAAATGCACCTTATAATGATTTATTAGCTGCACGACATGTTCAAATGCTCCTTTTGGCAAATAATTATTTAGTGCGTGTAATGGATGTTCAACTTTTGCCAAAGGACTTTATTTAATCAAATAATCACAATATATATTACTTCTTAGTAGCCCATTGTATTTCAAGCCATGTGTATGTAAGATAAATACCCATACTTACTAGTAATGTAGGAATACCCACAGGGCCTTTTTTTTGTGTAGCATAAATAAGCGCTGCAACTGCAAATACACCCATTTTTAACAATGTACCCAACATCACCGACCTGACCATTGCATTCGCATTTGTTGGATCCATTTTTTGAATACGATAGTAATTAAGCAAAGACATTATTAATAACATAGTATTCACTACAATTACAAAATAGTAGTTTAACCCAATTTCAAAATTTGCAAACATGCCAATAAAAGCAGTCAGGTTTACAACTACAAAAAGTAATAGAATGGTTAGTATTTTTTTTGAAAACATTTGATATTATTTTGTTTGGGTGTCTTTGATAATTCGATATAAAGTAAATAGAATAAATAGTGAAGGCAATAGCCAAGTGAGTAAATTATGCCAGTGTAAATATTCATCACCCTTCTTACCTAAGTACAAAGTGATTATTAACCCAACTATTAATTGAGTGCCTAGTCCAACATACTTTTG